>JAEOSY010000607.1 GCA_016840125.1 Candidatus Helarchaeota archaeon
AACGCCTTCAAAGCCCGGAGAGAATTCTCACACCGTTATGGCGAAATAATAAGCATTGGGAGACAATTACCTGGAAGGATGCACTAGAGTTATGTGCAACCAATATTCAAAGATTCCGACAAGAGCCCACCTCGATTTTACACATTCAGGGAGATGGTGCCAGAGGAGTACTGAAACACGCCAACAAGCTTTTTTTTATGCAACTGGGCGCGAGTCGAACTAGGGGATCACTTTGTGATGCCGCGGGTTTCATGGCGTTTATACATGATTTCGGCTCCCGGGAAAACCATGATATCAATGATCTGTTAAATGCAAAAACCATTGTGAATTGGGGGAAAGACCTGTCAACAAGTTCAATTCACCTGGCAGCTGCTGTTCGGAAAGCAAAGAAAAATGGTACGAAAGTGATCTTGATCTCCCCCGGGGATGATAAACCCGATACGTTTTCAGATCAACATATTCAAATCCGACCCGGCACTGATCGTTTTCTGGCAGCAGTAGTGATTCTCCGATTCATCCGTAAAAACAATATTTCGGAAAGGATTCTTGATCGGACAAAGCACTGGGGCATATTCAAGTCGCTGATATCTCTTTATGATGAAAAATCGCTTATTGAGCAATGCATGGTTAGTAAGCAGTCTGTGGACATACTGTATGAAGCGTATTGCAAAAACTCACCGTGTGCAACAATAGTCGCAACAGGTTTGCAGCGTTACCGATATGGAGGCGAAAATGTTCGATTTATCAATGCATTGGCTCTGATATCCGATCAAATCGGTAGGGCTGGAGGCGGATGTTATTATCACCTTCATTCAATGCGAAACTTTAATTTGCAATGGGTTGATGATACTGAATCCACACCCCGTCGATTGTTTCGCAAACCCTTAATTGGAAGAGAAATTATCGAGGCTAAAGCCCCGCCAATCAAAATGCTTTGGGTAAATGGATGCAATATCGTCAATCAGGCACCCAACACCACGGAGATCATTCGGGCGTTTCACTCGGTTGACTTTAGGGTCGTGGTGGATGCGTTTATGACAGACACGGCTGAACAAGCAGATTTGATTTTACCACCGGCACTTATGCTGGAACAGGAAGATGTTATTGGCTCTTTTGGACATGATTATATTCACTATATTGCAAAGATAGTCGAACCTCCAGGGGAAGCCAAATCAGATTATTGGATTTTAACAGAATTGGGCAAAAGACTCGATCCTGCGATAAGTCTCCCCGATCCGAAAACGTGTTTTAAAAAGTCACTGGATTCAGAATATCTCTCCACAAGCCTTGAAGAATTAATCGAAAAAGGATTTATTAGGGCAAACCATCCAAAAATTAGCTATGAGAAGATGCGATTTAAGCATCCGGACGGCAAGGCCAGATTCCCGATTCAACTCCATGATGAGCCGGGTCCCCCGCAGGATTATCCACTTCGACTGTTAACCCTGGTGCGGAGAGATGCCATCCATTCTCAAATGCTGGAAAAATGGCAGATAATGCCACCGACAATATGGATGGCAGAAAAAAGCCCATACCTTAAAAGAATCAATAAAGAAAAAAATGTATATCTCGTCTCTCCACTCGGCAGACTAAAAGTTAATCTGCATACATCATCCCATTTGCACCCGGAGATGGTCTTGTATCGTCGAGGTGATTGGACAAAACTGGGCGGTGGCGCCAACCAACTCATCCAATCCGACATAACAGATATTGGCAGCTGTGCCCCTTATTATCAACAATATGTGAGAGTAGAAAATGGTTAGATACGCTTTAATTCCCGAACCATTTCGGTCGATATGCGACCGTTGGGCAAAACAATTGCAGCAGATCAATGATCGAAATTCGCGTTTGCACTATATTAAGCAGGAGCTACCCGGACTCCTCGAAAAAAAATCGATATTTTATGAAATCCTTGAAAAACTATGTGCTGGTGATCCATACCCGGATATTCGCTATGCAGGGGTCTTTGATAATGAATTGATGTTATACCTGGATAAAAGCCGTCGTTTTTCCATTCGGATGTACATCTATAATCCATCCGAATATACATGGATCCATGATCACAATTCATGGGGTGTTATCGGAACTCCCTTTGGTTCATTGGAAGTAATCGAATATGATCGATTAGATAATGGGGAAAAAGAAAGCCAAGCAAAATTAATCATAGCAAAAAGAAAGATTTTGAACCCTGGCGAAGTAGAGATTACTTTGCCACTCAATGACGGCATCCATCAAACCGGTAATCCCACATCCAAAACAATCATCATGATCTGTGTTTATGGAACCCCTCTGAGAAGACTTTATATTCAATGTTACGATGATAAAGCCCAAACGGTATGTAAAGTCTACCCTCCGCGTATACATCGCAAGCGAATCGCCAAAATGGCCTTAGACTCTTTTCCGCAATCAAAGTAATAAAAGGCTTCATATATATGTTCCATCAAATTCATATTGGCTGACAATTTTATCGCTAAAACGCTTTAGCGGACCGCTACAATTTCTTGCATAGCGTGATAAATTATCCTACCATTTATTTCCATAACATACATTATGTACCGAAAAATCTATAGTGCCCGGCAAATCATCTATGTCAATCTGCTCAATATCAAGCTGATTCCCTATTGGCATTAGGTTTTAAGCATTCCTAAGATTTTACGGTGTTACTTCCTTTATGACAGAAAGCTTCTTTCTGCGTTAGGTCGCTTCGGTTGGGAGGAACTAAAGCTTTATTTCAAAAAGGCTGTCAAGGGAAAGAACGCTTTTCCCGCCGCTGCTATTTCCATTCAGAACTTCGGTGATTTCTTGGGATTTAATCCCCAAATGCATATTCTCATTTCAGACGGCTGTTTCCATGAAAACGGTACGATTTCCATTTCCCCTGACATTGACACCGCTGCCTTGGAGCAAATCTTCAGGCACATGGTCTTTAAAATTGTTTTTGGCTAAATGCAAAATTACTGCCGAAGGATGCTTCAATTTAAACGAATGTTCGATTCCAGATATCTGCACGTCCAAATATAAAGTGCCTGATTTTTATGCGATAACATAATCCCGTATCACCAAACAATTTTTACGGTGATTTCTACTTTTTGACAAGTTTTTGAGGTCTTAGAAATATTGATATTGAAATCTAAAGAATGAACTATATTCCTACCATACGAATTCTTCAAATCAATCCTTCGGCAACAAATTCCAAAGCATAATTTAAGTCTTTGACCCCTATATATGATAGGTATAACCTATTATAAAAACCTCATTTAACCAGTATTGTATTTTCACTTTACCGTCATACATTTTTAATAAGAATTAAAAAAAATACATGAAAGCCAAACATAAGAAACCATATTACGAGAAACGACTGAAGTGAAGGATACAAAGATCTGAATATGGGTAATTTTGAATGTGAAAAACCTGAGAAATATATTAGATGTTACCTAATTATTGAATATTAGGGATAAGTCAATGGTTAAACAAACAGGAGGTGCATTATGATCGGAACAACCATTACCATTATGACTCTTGCATATTTTTTTAACAGCTGTATGAACAAAGCACCTGCCTCGTGCAAATTGTAGTTCCTGTCGTGGCAGAGTTTAGATGGCACATGCTATTAATTGGACGACAAACACTATGCGGAAAATATATTAAACGGCAGAATCTCGTATGAGAAGCTGCCGTTTTTTTGTCAAATCGTTTTGATGTTAGTGATACATTTTAAAAAAAGAGTTGATTTCAAATTGGCCTTTTGGAAAAATATATTCAGGATTCATTCAACACCATTATTTGGGTTTTTCTATCAAGTAAATAATTGAATGGCAATTTTATTAATTAAAACGGAACTTTTGGAGAGAGTGAATGAAAAAAATCATTTTTTTATGTGTTTTGTCTTTAATAGGGTGTGGGGGTGTTAAATTTACCAAGACTGCGTCCTATGTGGATATGAATCGTTATTTTGGAAAATGGTATGTTATCTCCGCGAGAGGAATTTTTGTGGAAAATGAAGCCTATAACTCCACTGAAACCTATACTTGGAATGAGAAAGAAAAACGTATAGACGTAGATTTTCGTATGCGTAAAGGGAGCTTTGATGGCGTGGAAAAAGCTTATC
>JAEOSY010000608.1 GCA_016840125.1 Candidatus Helarchaeota archaeon
ATAATGCTGGAGCCTCCTGGAACAATATCTCCATGGACTTCTTGGGCGGCGATTTATACGGTTATAATTTCACAATTCCCACTTCTGACCTGTACTTAGGGGCTATGAACGTGATAATGCGTGTTAATGACACCGATGGCGGGTGGATCGAAGTAGCTTTCGGCGCGGTGAACGTGCTGAACAACCAGCCCGAAATTTCCAATATTGTCTCAAACGATACTACTCCCATGAACCGAAATGAAACCATCCGAGTTAACGTGACTATCACAGATATTGAAGATGTTGACCCCGCTCTTGCAGGTTACCTCGCGGTCAATCGCAGCGACAGCAGCTGGTATAATCTCTCAATGACCTATCTGGGGAGCGATGTGTTTGAAATTAACTTTACGATCCCGAATGATGATGTGTTTTTGGGACCGATTAATCTCTATATTCATGCCATAGATTCTGATTCAGGGTATACCCTTTCAGCCCTTATTGCAACTATCACAGTTCAAAATAACCAGCCTGTGATTTCAGCTTCTGCCTCGAATCAAACGGTTTCAATGTACCGGAGCGAGGTGATCCAAGCTAATGCCACCGTGACAGACATCGAAGATCTTGATCCGAATTTGACCGTCTTCTTATGTATAGATATTCCCTCCGGAGGTTGGAATAACATCTCCATGACCTATTTGGGGAGTGATTTCTTCGAATACAACTTCACGATTCCCACCACCGATCCGTACTTAGGATCGATGAATGTCATAATCAGAGCAAATGATTCCGATAATGGCTGGGTGGAAACCGTGTTGGGTGCGGTAAATGTGCTTAACAATCAACCCCAAATTTCGGGCCCTGCCCATAATGCAACAGCGAGCATGTATCGAAGCGAGGTCTTCGAAATCAATGCAACAATCACAGATGTAGAGGATATTGATCCAGCATTGAATGCGTCTTTATGTATTCGGCTCCAAAGTGGTGCTTGGTATAATACCAGCTTGAATTATTTCTCTGGAGACCTCTTTGGGCTCAATTTCACCATTCCCCTAACAGATAATTTCCTAGGCGATATTGATATTTATCTCCAAGCCCGAGATTCCGACAACGGCTATTCACTGACAGCATTAGTAACTACGATTACTGTCCTCAACAACCTGCCGCAAATCCAAAATATAGGTCATAACGCACCAGCCTCAATGTTCCGAAATCAGATTTTCGAGGTCAATGCGACGATCACCGATATAGAGGATGTCGATCCGGCACTGAATGGATCAATATGTATTCAACTCCCAAGTAGTGCTTGGTATAATACCAGCTTGAATTATCTCTCAGGAGACTTATTCGGGTTTAATTTTACCATCCCGCTTTCCGATAACTTCCTCGGGGATATAGATATTTATGTGCAAGCATGGGATTCTGATAACGGATATGCACGATCTGCGCTGATAACGACGATTACGGTCCTCAATAACCAACCGCAAATATCTGGACCCTCCCATAATGCGTCTGGCTCAATGGATAGGGGTGAGACCTTCGAAATAACCGCCCTAATTACAGATCTTGAGGATGTCAATCCAGATTTGAACGGTTCCTTGTGTATTCAACTTCCTAGTTCTGCTTGGTATAATACGAGTCTGAATTATATCTCTGGTAATCTTTTTGGTGTCAATTTCACCATCCCACTTACAGATAACTTCCTCGGAAATATTGAGGTTCGCATCCAAGCTCGTGATTCTGATAACGGATATTTACTCAGCGGCGTTCTAACCACGATTTCTGTCCTCAATAACCAACCGCAGATTTCGGGATCCGCTGAAAACGCAACTGCAACTATGTATCGGAACGAGATCTTCGAGGTTAATGCCACGATAACAGATATAGAGGATGTCGATCCTGCACTGAACGGATCACTATGTATTCAACTCCCAAGTAGTGCTTGGTATAATACCAGCTTGAATTATCTCTCAGGAGATCTCTTCGGGCTTAATTTCACTATCCCGCTTACTGATAACTTCCTTGGAGATATTGACATTTATGTACAATCACGAGATTCTGACAATGGCTATGCACGATCTGCACTTCTAACGACGATTACCGTGCTCAATAACCAACCGCAGATTTCGGGATCCGCTGAAAATGCAACCGTAACTATGTATCGGAATGAGATCTTCGAGATCAACGCGACTATCACTGATGTGGAGGATGTTGATCCTGCATTGAACGGATCACTATGTATTCAACTCCCAAGTAGTGCTTGGTATAATACCAGCTTGAATTATCTCTCAGGAGACCTCTTCGGACTTAATTTTACTATACCCAATACTGACAATTTCTTAGGGGATATTGATGTATATGTTGAAACACGAGATTCTGACAATGGATACAGTTTAACCGCAATAATTACGACAATTACGGTCCTCAACAACCAGCCGCAAATTTCTGCACCCGCTGAAAATGCAACTGCAACTATGTACCGAAATGAAATCTTCGAGATCAACGCAACAATAAACGATGTAGAGGATGTCGATCCTGCATTGAACGGATCCTTATGTATTCAACTCCCCAGTTCTGCTTGGTATAATACCAGCTTGAGTTATCTCACAGGAGATCTGTTCGGGATCAATTTCACTATCCCAATGACTGACAATTTCTTAGGAGATATTGATCTCTATATCCAGACGCGAGATTCTGATAATGGATACAATTTAACCGCATTAATAACGACAATTACGGTCCTCAACAACCAGCCACAAATCTCAAATACCGGTCATAACGCCACTGCAGCATTAAATAGGACAGATACAATTGAATTTAACACTACTATTTTTGATGTTGAAGATAATGTCCCAAATCTTACAGCGTTCCTAGCTATTAATAGAAGTAGCGGAATGTGGTATAATGTTTCAATGACATATTTGGGGAGTGATATTTTTGCAATAAACTTCACTATTCCACTAGATGATTCATTCTTGGGGACAGCACAATTCTATATTTCAGCTAATGATACAGACTCGGGTTATGCATTTTCAGCTCTCGTTACGTCCGTTAATATATTAAATAACATTCCCTCCATTATTCAGATTCAGTCAAATCATACCTCACCTATGTATCGGAATCAGACGATCTGGATAAATAGTACAATTACAGATGTGGAGGATGTAAACCCAAATCTAGCTGCTTATCTCTGTATTAATCGAACCTCTACAGGGTGGTATAACGTTTCCATGACGTATTTGGGTGGAAACCTCTTCGATATTAACTTCACAATTCCAAACGATGATTCTTTCATTGATCTGCTTGTATTGCATATATTCACAAATGACACAGATGGTGGAGATGTATTATCTGCTTCCTTTGCTTCAATCAATTGTTTAAATAATCTTCCAGGTATCACGGGATTGAGTCATAATGTTACCACTCCTATAAACAGAAATGAGACCGTAGAAATTAGGGTAAATGTGAGTGATTTTGAAGATTTCTATCCCAATTTAGATATAGAATTAGCCATCAACCGTAGTGATTCAGTTTGGTTCAACTATACCATGTCTTATATCTCAGGTGATTTATATGCGCTTAATTATACAATTCCAAATCAGGATAGCTACCTGGGTTTGATGCAATTTTATGTCTCTTTGAATGATACTGACTTTGGTTATGTCCTTTCTTTGATCACGACGACAACTGTTGAAAATAATCCGCCTCAAATAGCCAGCGCTTATTCCAATCATACGGCGCAAATTTACAGAAATGAGACCATTTATGTTAATTGCTCAGCCTCTGATATTGAAGATTTACCACCAACCGACCTTCAAGCGTTCCTCTGTTTGAACCTCAGTTCTTCAACATGGTTTAATTTGTCTCTAACTCATTCTGGAGGCAGTCTTTTCGAATTAAACTGGACCATTCCAAATTCTAACATGTTTAATGGATTAATATTCATATACATTAATGCAACCGACACAGAGGATCGTGGGGACCTTTTCGCGCTTGGGACAATGGAGGTAATAGGACGACCAACAAACATTACGGTTTATTTGAATGGAACTGAGAGCCTCTTCACTGAGATAAATTATGATGCTACAATTAATTTCACAGCCTACTATTATGAAACCCAAGGGAGTTCAGGGTTATTTAAGGCGGACGTTCTAATTACATGCACGTCCCACCCACCTGTTGCATTTGACACCCCAATGGATAATATTGGATCAGGAAATTACAGTTTTCATTTCGATCCGACTAGTGGCGGGGTTTACAACTTTCGGATCGATGCAAATTACACAGGGTTTGAGACCCAACAGATTCTCTTTAGCATTTCAGTTAGAGGCAACACAAATCTCACGATATTTATGAATACTTCTGAAACTCTTTACCAAAAAATATATTATGACCAAGTTTTGAACATTACAGCATTTTATTTCAACCAAACCAGTGGTTTAGGCATTGATACGGCTTCAACTAATTTGACAGTCATTGTAAATAATACCTATTATAATATGGTAAATAATGGTGGTGGGAATTACTCGTGGATCTTCGATGGGGCAATCTGGTATCAAGAGGTATCTAATTTGCCTTATAATTTCACTTTAAAAATAAATACTTCAGCACCCAGCTTCCAATACTATGAGCAATTTGTTGTTGTTGAGATTGTACCAAAACCAACCAATTTAACCATTTATATTAATGATACTACTACAAACGAATACTCAATGCGGTTCAATGAATCGATTGTGATTACAGCATATTACAATGATACTGATATTATTGCTGGAATTGCTGGTGCTTCTGTTAATATAACAGCGGGGTCGCCCATGTCCGATATCACAGGAGGAAATTATACGTATATCTTTAATGCATCAACCCCAGGTGACTTTTCCTTTATCATAAATGCTACTAAACACGGTTATAGCTACGCACAAACGAATATAACCATTCATGTAATAAATTATGTGCCTAATATAGTAAGTTCGAGTTCAAATCATACGCCAACTGTTTATAGGGCAGATATACTTCAGATAAATTCTACAGTTATAGATCCAGAAGATATCTCTCCAAGCTTGACCGTCTATTTATGTCTTAATCTGAGTTCCAGTGTGTGGATTAATACTTCGATGAGCTACATTTCTGGTAATCTCTTTTCTATCAATTATACCATCCCAATTTCTGACATTTACCTCGGGTTAATCCATTTGTATGTTCGAGCCAATGATTCAGATGGGGCCTCAATCGAAATCCTTGTTGGGACCACAACATGTTTGAATAATATCCCATCCATCATCAATCCTCAGAGTAACCAGACTCTTACAATGGATAGAGGGGAAGTACTCGTTGTGAACGCAACAATTCAAGATACAGAAGACATACCGCCAACTAACCTGACAGGCTTTTTATGTATCCGTATTCCAGCAGGAGGTTGGAACAATATAAGTATGGTGGCAGCGGGTAATTTCTTCCAGCAATCCTTTGCGATACCCCTCTTTGATTCATATCTTGGGGTGATGGAGGTTATTATTACTGCAAATGATACTGATGGTGGATTATTAGAAGTATTTGTGGGTAATGTCACAGTATTGAACAACGCTCCTACGATCAATAATCAAAATACAAATCAAACTGGTACAATGAGGCGAAATGAGACTATTAGTGTAACCGCAAATCTTAATGATGTAGAAGATACATATCCAAATTACACGACCTATCTCAGTGTGTATGTAAATACCGTATTTTGGGATAACCGAAGTATGGTCTCTCTCGGGGGTGACTTATTTGGTTATAATTATACGATTAGTAACCTTGACTCAATCCTCGGACAGATAGAAATTTTCATTGTCGTAAATGATTCGGAGGGTGTTATGACAGAATTGTCGTTAGGTCTGGTGACGGTCATCAATAATGATCCTCAGATTTCCAGTCCCGCCCATAACGCGACGGGGAGCATGTATCGGAACGAGATCTTCGAGATCAATGCGACAATCACAGATATAGAGGATGTGGATCCAACTTTGAACGGATCATTATGCATCCAACTCCCGAGTAGCGCTTGGTATAATATCAGTCTAAATTATTTGTCAGGAGATCTGTTTGGAATCAATTTCACCATTCCTCTTACGGATAATTTTCTAGGGGACATAGATGTTTATATTCAGGCGATGGATTCCGATAATGGCTACAATCTCACCGCGTTAATAATGACGATAACGGTACTGAACAATCAGCCACAAATTTCAGGTCCCGCCGACAATGCAACTGCATCCATGTATCGAAACGAAATCTTCGAGATCAATGCCACGATCACCGATGTGGAAGATATCGACCCAGATCTAAATGGTTCATTATGCATCCAACTCCCGAGTAGCGCCTGGATTAATACCAGCTTGAATTACCTTTCAGGAGACCTCTTCGGAATAAATTTCACGATTCCTGTAACAGATAATTACCTTGGAGACATAGATGTATATATTCAGTCTCGGGATTCGGATAATGGATATATGCTCAGCGGTTTAATAACCACGATTACAGTGCTGAATAATCAGCCACAAATTTCGGGACCCGCCGACAATGCGACCCCTACCATGTTAAGAGGTGAAACCTTCGAGATCAATGTAACGATCATAGATGTGGAAGACATTGACCCCGATCTGACTGGGTCTCTCTGTCTTCGACTCCCGAGTAGTGCCTGGGTTAACACCAGCTTGAATTATTTGTCTGGGAACTTATTCGGGATCAATTATACCATTCCTTTAGCTGATATTTTCCTCGGGACTATTGACATATACATCCAAGCCAGTGATTCGGACAATGGATATGCGCTTTCAGGACCCGTAGGAACGATTGTTGTACTCAATAACCAACCGCAAATTTCGCCACCCACACACAACGCGACGGGGAACATGTACCGGAATGAAATGTTTTGGATTGCCGCGAATATCACTGATGTAGAAGACGTAAATCCCGCCTTAACTGGCTCACTTTGTATTCAACGTGAAGATAATTCGTGGTCTAACACCAGTCTTCAGTTTATCTCTGGAGATCTATTCAGAATTAATTTCACCATACCTATAGCTGATAGCTTCCTCGGAGATATAGATATTTATGTCCAAGCAAGTGATTCAGATAATGGATATACATTATCGGCGCTAGTATTCACGGTTACCGTGCTCAACAACCAGCCGCAAACTTCTGGATATTTCGAAAATGCGACACCGAGTATGTATCGAAACGAAGTTTTTGAGATTACCTCCGTCATCACAGATTTGGAAGACACAAATCCCGATTTGAATGGATCTCTTTGTATTCAACTTCCGAGTAGCGCGTGGTACAATACAAGTTTGAGTTACCTTTCCGGAAATTCCTATGGAACGAACTTTACAATACCTATGACTGATAATTTCCTAGGCGATATTGATATCTACGTACAAGCGCAAGATTCGGATGGCGGTTATGAGCTTAGCCCATTAGTTCAAACGATTACCGTGCTCAATAATCAGCCGCAAAACTCAGGACCTGCCCATAATGCAACGCCAACCATGTATCGAAACGAAATTTTTGAGATTAATATCACGATCACTGATGTAGAAGACATAAATCCTGATCTAAATGGATCATTATGCTTACAACTCCAAGATAGTTCTTGGGTAAATACCAGTTTGACCTTCCTCTCAGGCGACCTCTATGGAATTAACTATACCATTCCATTATCTGATAATTTCTTGGGAGATGTAGATGTATATTTACAGGCGCGAGATTCGGATAATGGTTATGCGCTTACGGCGTTAATAACCACCATTACCGTACTCAATAATCAACCGCAGATTTCTGGTCCTGCCCATAATGCAACGCCAACCATGTATCGGAACGAGATCTTTGAGATTAATGCCACGATCACCGATGTGGAGGATGTCGATCCGGCTTTGAACGGGTCGTTGTGCATCCGACTCCCGAGCAGCGCGTGGTATAACACCAGCTTGAATTTCCTTTCAGGGGACCTTTTTGGGATCAACTTTACCATTCCCCTGACTGATAGCTTCCTCGGGGTTATCAATGTCTACGTCGAATCCCGTGATTCGGATGGCGGTTACGACTTCAGTGCATTAGTAGCCACGATTACCGTGCTCAATAATCAACCGCAGATTTCAGGTCCCGCCGACAATGCAACTGCATCCATGTATCGGAACGAAATCTTCGAGATCAACGCGACGATCACAGATGTAGAGGATGTCAATCCGGACTTGAACGGATCGTTGTGCATCCGACTCCCGAGTAGTGCCTGGTACAACACCAGTTTAAATTACCTTTCAGGGGATCTTTTTGGAATTAACTTCACCATTCCCCTAACCGATAATTTCCTCGGAGTTATTAATATCTACGTCGAATCCCGTGATTCGGATGGCGGTTACGACTTCAGTGCATTAGTAGCCACGATTACCGTGCTCAATAATCAACCACAGATTTCAGGATCCGCTCATAATGCAACTGCAACTATGTATCGGAACGAGATCTTTGAGATTAATGCCACGATCACCGATGTGGAGGATGTCGATCCTGCTCTGAATGGGTCCTTATGTATCCGACTCCCGAGTAGTGCGTGGTACAACACCAGTTTGAATTTCCTTTCTGGGGATCTTTTTGGAATTAACTTCACCATTCCTGTAACCGATAATTTCCTCGGGGATATTCAGCTATATATCCAAACTCGTGATTCGGACGGCGGTTACGCGCTTTCTGGATTAATAACCAACATCACCTTGTTTAATAACCAACCCCAAATTACGGGACCCGCTGATAATGCAACAGGGAGCATGTATCGGAACGAGGTTTTCGAGGTCAATGTAACAATCACAGATGTCGAGGATGTAGATCCGGCTTTGAACGGGTCTTTATGTATTCAGCTCCCGAGCAGCGCGTGGATTAATACCAGCTTACAATATCTTTCAGGAGATCTCTTTGGGATCAACTTCACCATTCCTCTCACGGATAATTTCTTGGGAAATATCAATGTATATGTCCAATCTCGAGATTCAGATGGCGGGTACGCATTTTCTGGATTAATAACGACGATTACCGTGCTCAATAATCAGCCGCAGATTTCAGGCACCGCTCATAACGCGACGGGAAGCATGTATCGGAATGAAGTCTTTGAAATCAAGACCAATCTTACAGATATTGAAGATGTGGATCCTGACCTGAATGGTTCATTGTGTTTGCAACTTCCAAGTAGTGCCTGGGTGAATACAAGCTTACAATATCTTACAGGAGATGTTTTTGGAATCAATTTCACTCTGCCTTTAATTGATAATTTCCTTGGAGATGTTGATGTCTATTTGCAAACTAGTGATTCGGATGGCGGGTATACGCTTAGCGCATTAATAACGACGATTACAGTGCTCAACAATCAGCCGCAAATCTCTGGACCCGCTCATAATGCAACCGTAACGATGTATCGAAATGAAATCTTTGAGATCAACGCGACAATTACAGATATAGAGGATGTGGATCCAGCATTGAACGGTTCATTGTGCATCCAACTCCCGAGTAGCGCTTGGATTAATACCAGCCTCACCTATCTCACAGGGGATCTCTTTGGGATTAACTTCACGATTTCTCTGACTGATAACTTCCTTGGGGATATAGATGTTTACATCCGAGCGTTAGACTCGGATGGCGGGTACGACCTCAGCGCATTAGTAACGACGATTACCGTGCTGAACAATCAACCCCAGATTTCGCCTCCTGAACACAATGCAACGGGCTCGATGTATCGGAACCAGATCTTTGAGATTAACGCCACGATAACCGATGTGGAGGATGTCGATCCGGCACTGAATGGTTCGCTGTGCATCCGACTCCCGAGTAGCGCGTGGGTAAATACCAGCCTCACTTATCTCTCAGGAGATCTTTTTGGGATTAACTTTACGATTCCTCTGACTGATAATTTCCTCGGGGATATAGATGTATACGTCGAATCCCGGGATTCGGATGGTGGTTACGCCCTTTCCGCGTTAGTAACGACGATTACCGTGCTCAATAATCAGCCACAAATTTCACCACCTGCTGACAATGCAACCCCGAGTATGTATAGGGGGGAGATCTTTGAGGTAAATGCTACGATTACTGATTTGGAAGACGTTGATCCCGCTTTGAATGGGTCACTGTGTATTCAACTCCCGAGCAGCGCATGGGTTAACACCAGTTTACAATATCTTTCAGGGGATCTCTTTGGAATAAACTTCACGATTCCTCTGACTGATAACTTTCTCGGGGATATAGATGTATATGTCGAATCCCGGGATTCGGATGGTGGTTACGCCCTTTCCGCGTTAGTAGCGACGATTACCGTGCTCAATAACCAGCCGCAAATTTCAGGCCCCAATCATAATGAGACACCCACAATGTATCGGAATGAAATCTTTGAGATCAATGCCACTATTATAGATGTGGAGGATGTCGATCCTGATTTGAATGGATCGTTATGTATCCAGCTCCCGAGTAGCGCGTGGTACAACACCAGCTTGAATTATCTCTCTGGAAATCTTTTCGGGCTTAACTTCACCATCCCTCTAACTGATAATTTCCTCGGGGATATCGAAATATACTTGGAAGCTCGAGATTCGGACGGGGGTTACGAGCTCACGCTGCTGTTGAGCACCATTATAGTGGAAAATAATGTTCCGAACATTTCAAACACTCTATCAAATCATACTGCAACTGATTATCGGAACGAAACAATTAGTATCTCAGCAATTGTAAGTGATATCGAGGACCTTCCGCCAACGGATCTTACGGCATTCGTAGCATTAAATCTCAGTTCAGGAGTGTGGCAAAATGAGAGTATGACACATTTAGGTGGTGGGTCGTTTGAACTAAATTGGACAATTCCTGACCTCGATTTATATGATGGATTAATTTTCATCTATATAATGGGAAATGATACAGATCAGGGAATCCGTCTAACTTTGGTTGACAGTTTTACGGTTATTGGTCGCCCGACCAATATCACAGGATACATCAATGGAACCGCAAGTTTAACTACTCAAATTAATGTGGATGAAATCGTCAATCTTTCAGTCTATTACGAAGAAACTCAAGGTAGTAATCCGTTGACCGATGGGAACGTTCTCATTACGTGTCTATCGAATCCATTAATAGCATTAAATACACCAATGGATAATTTGGGAACTGGGAATTTCAGTTGGACATTTGATCCAGTAAGTGGTGGACAATTTATATTCGAAGTTAATGCCACCAGATCCGGATTTCAAGATCAACTTCTCCAATTCATAGTTAATATTCAAGGTAACACAAATTTCACGATTTACATGAATAGCACTCAAACCTTGAATTATTCGATTTATTATGATGAAATCTTAAATATCACGACATTCTACTACAATTCAACACAACCAATAACAGGAATTCCGTCAGCCTTCCTCAATATAACAGTGCTTTTGAACAATTCCTACTATCAAATGATCAATATTAGTGGGGGGTATTACTCTTGGATCTTTGATGCTAGTGTATGGTATCAGTTAGCTGGAGCGTTCCCCGCAGATTTCTTGCTTAAAATTAATGCATCAGCAACTGGATTCCAATACTTTGAACAAGTCGTAACTATTAGAATCCTACCGAAACCTACAGCATTGAGCATTTATTTAAATGATTCAATGACGACTAGTACTACCATCTATTATAACCAATCATTAGATATTACAGCGTATTACAGTGACACCGCACTACCCGCAGGGATTCTTGGAGCATCGGTAAATATCACATTGGGACAGATGCCAGAAGCTGCGGGTGGAAATTACACAGATGCATACAGATGGACTCAGCTAGGAACTTTCATATACACCGTCAATGCGACGAAGTTTGGGTATAGTTATTCTGAAGTACTGATTACCATCAATGTGATAGAGCGCTCCACAATCCTAAGGGTATTTATGGATGATGTGGAAACGAATAGCACTTCTGCCTATTATAATGAATCCATTGAAATTAAAGCAGAATACTTCGATGGATTACAAAATGTGGCGATCACAAGTGGGATTGTAAATATTACTCAATTGATTACAGATCCTATGCCAGATGTTTCGTTAGAGCTGGGTAATTACTCAATTACTTACAATTTAACAGCCCTCGGGAATTTCATCTTCACCATTAATGCGTCCAAGTACGGTTATGCGTTTAATTCGACGACCCTTTCATTAACGGTTCTCCAGCGACCCACAAGCATCTTATCCTATGCGAATGGTACACTCGACTATAACTATTCCCTTTACCTCAATCAAACAGTTAACTTTGTCTTTACCTATTACGATATTCTGAGAACTATAGGAATATCAAACGCAATAGTGAATGTCACGAACCAAACCACGACATGGCAATTGAGCGACTCCCCAGTAGGAAGCGGGAATTTCACCTTTATGTTTAATGCGACGGCAGTAGGAAATTATACGTTAATTATCAATGCATCCCGGTTTGGATATGTGTTCAATTCAACCACGGTCCTGGTTTCAGTGCTACGTCGCCCTGTGAATTTAAGTTTGAGTCTGAATGCAATACTAGGGAATGAAATTAACATACAGGTAGGAGAATCAGTCATTATCGAATTAACTTTTAAGGATAACCTCACGGGTCAGGGGATTCCGGGAGTTTTGGTAAATATAACATGGAATCCCAGTTATAACGGCACCACCGATGCAAATGGGACATTCAGCTTCACTTTTAATGCGACAGCTCCAGGTACTTATATCCTCCAGATTCGCGTGGAGAAAGACGGTTTCGTTATATTACAGCAAAACGTAACAATTAATGTTAGTGGGGTTGAGCCTCCGCCAGGTGATCAGACTTTGATGTATATCTTAATTGGAGCAATGGTTGGAGCGGTTGTGGCTATCTATGGTATCATTCGATCACGGAAGAAGGAAGAAGTTAAACCGACACCCCCTGAAGAACCAGAGAAAAAGAAGAGGCGCCCGTCCTTAACGGACATATTAAAGCTAACATTTACATCTATCATGCATCGCAAATCGAAGAAAATATTATTAAAGCAGGACATCCAGCCAGAGAAGGTGAATAAACAGCTGAAGGCAGAATTTATCGAAGCCTTACCATCCTTGAAAGATAGTACGCTTGTGAACCGAATTATTTTTCAAGAGACCTTTCAAATTTTATACCATGACGGAGAGTTGACAAGAATTGCGTTCCTGATAGAAGACAAACCATCTAATGATTTCTTCAAGGCGAATCTCGAATTCACTGAAAAGTTTGAAAAGAGTTATGATCCGCAGCTGAGGGAGCTCCCAGAGGATTTGAGTATCTTTGAGGGATCACTAACCAAGGAACTCCAAAATAAAATCCTTAACTTCCAACTCTTAGCACCACATAATGTACGGAAAGATCAAAGATTTCTACGAACACTTCCAAACCTTCAGAAGAAGATCGTTAGAAAAGCCATTGCA
The DNA here is from genome assembly GCA_016840125.1 of Candidatus Helarchaeota archaeon. The sequence continues at coordinate 13,437 of JAEOSY010000608.1, forward strand.
CTGGCAAAAGAAACTAGCACGTTCCAGCTGTTGGATTTATTGGATGAGTGCCTACAAACGCTCAACCTTGATTTGTTAAGAGCGCTCGAAGAGATTGATGCGTTATGTTTACTTAACGTATTTATTCCAGAAATCACAATGGATGCCTCGGAGAGAGAGAAAATAGACCATGAAATGCAGCAAGTAGAGGAGAGAGTACAGAAAGATCTCCAAAATAGGTTAATAGAACAAATAAATGAGGCAAAGATTGCAGCGATAGAAGTAATGAAGGATGAGAAGTATGTTGATGCCACAATTTACTATGAGGTAGCAGCCCAAGCAGCAAAGGAGCTTGGGAATATGGAGGATTATAAAAAATATGTTGCGAAAGCGGAGGAGTGTCTCAATCTCAAACTGATATTAATTAAGAAGTTAGAAGAAAAACAAGCTCCGAAAGAGAAAAAAAAGGAGAAACGAAAAGAAGAAAAACCGAAAGAAAAAGAGATATCTGACGATACTGCCAAAAAGAAAATCGACCAGATATTGAAGGATACAAGTGCATCTTATATGAGCATTGTCGATGTCGCTCAGATGGTTGGGATTTCTATTGTAAGGGCGAGCGAATTAGCAAAGCAAGGTGATTATAGGGTTACTGACAAGCGAATATATAAAGAAGAAGAGAAACCAGCAGAAGATGAAGATCCAGATAAAGAATTGAAGGAACATCTTCACGTCCTCATGACTGAAATGGATAAATCGGTTTTGATTGACTTAGTGGCCAAAAGATTAGGTATATCGGAAGAGAAGGTTCGCGAATTAGCCAAAGAGGAAGGATATAAAATCAAGAGAAAAAGGATTAATAAAAAATAAAAGCAAATTAAATTTTCTTTTTTTAATCTGACACACTGGAAACGCTAGACTTATCCCATACTAAAGAATTCTAAACTTCTATTATTATTCGTGTTCTAATTCAGCGATTCGCTTTTCAAATTTAAGCCTCTTTTTTTGATATTGGTCTTCAGAGAGGGTTCCAGTTTTGAACTGGTTTTCGAGGATTTGAATGATCTGAGTGTATGCATTCATTTCGGCAACAATGCGAGGGTCCATGGTTTTATTTTCTTTGTCTAGTAGTTTATCAGCTGTATCTATAACGGGAGTAGCTACAGGTATCACTTCATTACCATTGGTAGTGATAATAGGGGTGGTAATTGGTATTATTTCCTCAGAGGGCTTAGTAGAGCTGGGTAATTTAAATTTTGAATCATTAATTAACTTAACTTTTTGTGAATCTTTTTTCAATTTAGAGACCTCCTGTTGTAGTTTAGAAATTGACTTGGATTGAGTTTTAAGTTTAGAATAGAGATCTTGAATTTCAAGATTGTTCTCGGAGACGGCTTCATTAGGGAAGTCTGCCAGATTTAATTCGAAAATACTCAACTTCTCCTTTATTTCAGTATTAGCATCAAGTATAGTTTTGATTTCGTCTTTCAAATTACGGATATCTGCAAAGCACTGCGAAACTACTTTTTGTATTTTCTCAAAATCTGTAGAACTGATCCCATCTCTTTCAGATTCTATTGCAGGATGGTGTTGATCTAGATCCTTCACCATTACTCGGGATTTTTGTGGCTGCGCTTTCAATAACGGCTTTGAAGTACCTTTGGATCGTAACCATTGAATTATGTTTTTTATCAGTTTTGCATTGTTTGGATACTTGATTCCCCCTCGTACTTCATCCATGAACATCTCATAGGATCCTGAAGCAATAATGTACCCTTTCCCAAAGGATGCTAATGCAAGTGTGGGTTTTTGCGGTGGTTCTGCGCTATCCGTTGTGAAAGCAAGAGGAATTGCCTCTTCGGATATTTCGAGGGTGCATCCAATTCGATAGCAGATATCAGGGATATTTTGTACAATAGGATGATCGTTAAATTTAGTAATTAAAGGATATGACTCCATTCCTAAATTTGAAAGTGGATCTAGTACTTCATTATTTCTGAAATTTATACCGCTTCCGCTTGTTAATTCGCCGAGGTTCGTTCGACGCCCTTGATCTCCACCAGCATGGTTTAGAAGAAGCAAATTGCCTCCCTTTTTAACGTATTGTAAAAGGGCTTCTACTTCATCTGGTCTAAGTTTTGAACTGTCAGGGCAGGCAAAAATTAACATTCCGTGATGTTCAAGAAGTTCCAATGTGATCGGGAACTCATTGAATTCTTCACAAACGAAGTCCTCCTCCTCGAAGAGTTCTTTCAATCCTTGATAATTAGAAGTAATCCGGCCGCGTTCCTGTTGAGTAATGTCGAACCCAATTTTGTCGGATAGTGAAGCCATCTTACATATGTCTTCAATTAGCGCATATTAACTCCACTCGAGTTCAAGTATTTTTTTAAATTGGCATGTGAGAATAATTAACCATGAAACATGTAGCGGACTTAAAAACATTTTTAGAAGAGCGAATTGCGGAATTGAAGGAGGAAATAGAGACATTTCAAGAGGAGCTTGAGATGTTTGAGAAGGCATTAGAGAGTATAGATGCGATTTTAGTAAAGGAGAGTTTTAAAAGCGCTGCGGATTTAATTAAGCAGCCGAAAGAGCCCAAATTCAAACCGCTTTCAGAACAGATTCCTGTGAAAAAGGAAAAGCAAGAAAAATCAGAGAAAGAAGAGTTTCAAATTAAGACTAAATTGGGAAAAATATTGGGTTTAATTTCTGTTTATGGCGAAACCATCTCAATCGTTCCTGAGAAAGGCATGGAATTTTCTGTAAATGCCCCACCGTACCGCTCCTTTTTTCACAAAAAGATTATGACGCGAATGAAGAATGAAGATGAGGCAGCAATTGGGGCTGGAAAGTTGCCAGACTCAGAAAAAATAGTCATAAATCTTATACAGGACGATGCGGAAAACATAAAAAATATTGTCATTCAGAATTTTCGTAACTATGATCGAAAAATGGAAATAATCAATACAATAACGTGGACGTTTCGGACAATTTATGATGAAAAAACACGATAATTTTGGGGATCTAAAGCTTTGAAAGTATTAGTTATGGGATTGCGCTCGGCGGGCAAAACTTCTTTAGTGAAGCATGTCTTTGAAGGGAGAGAATGGGAAGATGTGAAAGATCTCAAGCCCACTGAGTTTGTTAATACCGTAGAATACAAATACCGTGGTTTGCTTGAAGTTACAATTTTCGATGCGGGAGGTCAAAAACAATTCATTTACCAGTATTTCACGGAGCAATGGTCTGGCAGAATGTTTTCCAAGGTTGGCGTCTTCATTTGGGTGCTTGATAGTTCAGACCGAGGTACATTTAAGGAAGCGGTAGCCGAATTAAAAAAAGCCGTAAATAATCTCGATGAATTTTCCCCTGAATGTCGTAAGTTCATCGTCGCGAGTAAATATGATAAGCATACGATGTCCTTAAAGCAATTACGGAAATATTTCGCAGAATGGGGTGTTGAACAAATTTCTGCCACCTCTATTCCGCTCGGTATCGCCCGAGAAATCGTCTGTACAATTTTAGATGGCACTATGTCACCTCAAGAAAAAATTAAGGTGGATAAATTACAAAAGTTCCTTGCTAGTTTCAATAAAAAAGAAAATGCTTCAGCGACCATGATAATCAATAAAGCGGATGGCCTAGAAATCGCCGAGTCAGTCAATGTAAAACATTTACTGAAACCTAAACTCAAATTGAAATATCTCTCTATTAAATCATTCATCGAACCCTTAGATATTGCGAAAAAAATCTTTGCCGCAAAAGAAGAGCAGGCCGATTTCGCATTGTACCGAGTGAGTAGTAACTATATACTCTTATATGATTTATCGGATGAGTTCGCCCTTTTTTCAATAATTCCCCAACGAAATTTTAAAATTGGGGATATGGTTAGAAGACTTGAAACGATCCGAGAACGGATTTTAAAAGATTTAGAATATCTTTAAGAGTCAATTTTCTTTTTCTCTACTTTTTTCATGGCGGAACCGAAGAACTCCTTCATTTCTTGCATGAGTGCCGCACGAATAGAAACTGGTTGAGGTTTGGGTTTCTCATGTTTTGGAGTGGGTTTCAAGAGTTTTTTTCGAAATGCTTGGATATCTTCTTCACTTGGACCTACAACGGGGGAATTAGCTACGAAGGTTTGTTTTGTTTGGGGAGCTTGAGCAATGTCTGTTACTACAGGGGGAGCAACTTGAGGTGTCGAAACTTTTTCTGGAGGAGGAGTTGATGGCGTGGAGATTAGTTGTGATTCCGGAGGCACGGTCGAGGGGGTGACAGGTTGAGTACTCCCAGATAGGGTAACTGGTTTAGATAAAAGAAATGATTTAACGACATCCATATCTTCTTCAAGTGACTCCAATTGTTGAACAAGCTCAAGGTGTCTTTGCTCCATCATGCCAATTGCATTAATCATCATGATAACAAGCTGCTCAATCCCTTTACTCACTTTATCGATTGACCCATCCTTGAACGCCTCTTGAATAAATTTACTTATTTCCATAAAAACACCTCAAGGGATTCAGTTTATAATAGGCGGAAGTGATATATAATTTAATTTCTGGTGATATGGTTGGGAAAATTGCTACGAAAATGTATAGAATGCGGGCGATATACAATGGGGAAGGAGACCTGCCCTCAGTGCGGAGCGAAAACATTAAGCCCCCAGCCGCCTAGATTTTCACTTACCGATAAATACGGTAAGTATCGCCGAAAAGTTATAAAGAGGCTAGAGAAGAGTTCGAACTCTTCGGAATAATGATGATGTTATCCACAAAATTTTCGAGCGATATTCACACACTCGACGGCATCCTTACCATAGGCATCAGCTTTCACTTTCTGAGCCCATTCCTCATTGACCGGACCACCCCCCACTAACACGCGAATGGAGGAGCGGACACCTGCATCTTCAATTAATTTTATAGTTTCGAGCATGGGTTCAAATGAAGTGGTGAGAAGTCCTGAAATCCCAACGATGTCGGGGTTAACTTCCTTAATTTTCTCGATGAATTTAACAGGAGGGACATCAACGCCCAAGTCGAACACTTCAAAGCCTGCACACCGTAGCAATGACGCTACAATGTTTTTACCGATATCGTGAATGTCACCCTTTGCGGTCCCAATCACAATCTTTCCTAAAATATCAGCAGAAATCTGTTCTAATTTGGGTTCGATGAGTTTCATGGCCTGATGAAAAATTTCAGCAGCATAAACCATGTCAGTGAGATAATATTCTTTCACTGCAAATTTCTGACCGACGATGGTCATCGCCTCGCGGAGGGCGTCAATAAGTACCAAGGGGTTACTTTCATCAACTACTTTTTTAATGAGATCGAGGGTTTTGTCTTCCTCTAAATTCACTAAAGAATTGATTATATCTTGAGACATAAGTTATAACCTACATTTAATTTTTAAATCTATTTGGTTTTTGCGGTCTCGAGGCGTTTTTGCCAGTCGTCCACTCTATCCAGAAGGTTTTCGATTTTAATTTGAGATAATTTGTCAGTTTCGTTTCGATAGCGGCGGCTAGTAGCCTCAATTTCATAAAGAACGACATGCCAAGAAAATTTATAACCAATTTCATCCTTTATTATATTTAATCCTTCAATAATTTCATTAGGATCGCCAATTTCGATAATGGCTTTGAGAGGTTTAAAAATAGCTTCAAGAATATCTTTTGCAATACCTGGGCGGCGCTCTAGGACCTGGGCAGGGGGTTCTTCTTTCGTATACGGGGTGGTGGGGGTTGCTACAGTTGGCATAATATATCGTTTGCCCTGAAGCCAGCAATCTTCAAGTATTGGTAGGAACATTTTTTGATGTTCATCAACAACAGACGCAATTCCTGCAACGTCCCCTAGTCCGGAGACTGCGCTAACCAAACTTTCCTCGCTTTCTCGGGAAATACCCCAAATATTTTTCTTAGTATAGTTTCGTACTTCAATATTAGGACGTTGTGCTAGTTGCTGTATAACTTCTTGACATCTGGAAGAGTTGGGGTTAACATTAGCTGCAATCCTTACTGCAACATGTGGTTTTAATCCTAGAAGAGGAACGGGGTCAATATCATCCAGTTCAGGCGCTACAATCAACACGCGTGCTTTTGATTTTTGGACAGTATCATTGATTTGCGCCATAGTACCTTCACGTCCAATTACAAACCAGACATCCTGGAATCGATATGTTACAAGGCTTTTCGCCTGTTCCCATAAAGAATACATAGTATCTTGTGATAGCTTAACCTGGGAATCTACATCCGTGAGCATGTCTTTCGTTGCGGTGACAACTCGTTCAGCATATGTCGCCCGAATTCTGTTGATAGAGTCAGTGATTAAATTGGTAGCAGAACCTACTTTTTCCTCAACTTTAGCGAGAGTTTCTTTCGTGGTTTCAACTACATCACTTTCCAATTGTTTTCGCAGATTAAAGAATTCTTCGGTAACGGATCTTGATGCATCCCCAATTTTAAGCTCTACGGTGCCTAGAATTTCAGAAACGGCGCGAATAAGATCATCATTAAACCAAGTACGCAATTTAGAAAACTCATCAGTGACAATCGAAGCGGCGGAATCCGCACTTTCTTCTATATTCGAGAGCGTAAGAGAAATATCATCAACCACATCACTAGTAAACCACGATTTGATGTTTTGAAAACCTTTTTCTACACCTTCAAACGCGTGGGTTGCCCCTTCCTCAACCCCTGTGAGAGCGCTAGTAAACCCATCGATAACATCCGAACCAAACCAGTCCTTCAAACGCTGAAGTCCATTTTCTACAGCTGAGGAAAGCTGATCAGCCCCTTGCTCGATATCTGCGAGGGTAGTTTCAAGGTTTTGGATAACTTCTTGGGTAAACCAACTGCCCAATTTTTCTACTCCTTGTTGAATAGCAGAAGTCACGTGGACTGCACCGGTCTCAACATCTGATAATGCTGCTTTAAATCCAGGCACAACATTCGCATTCAACCAATTACCGAAACCCGCAAATTCAGTTTGAACACCTTTTGAAGCTTCCATAACTTGCTGTTCTACTTTTGAAAGAATACTTGTGACACCATCAATAACCTCCCGCTCGAATATTCCTCGAAGTTTATCGAGCTCACCAATAGCAATTTCCTCAATGAAGGCATTTATAAACTGACCAAAAACATCATCCATAATCTTAAACCAATCATCAAATTGGTCCTTACTGGTAACAAATATTTTCTCGCGAACCTTTTCAATTTCCTGCTGGAATTTCTTGAATTGGCTGGCCAGTTCTTGGGGCACATTTTCTTTTAGAGTATTAATATAAGTTTTAAACTGACCTAACTGGCTTGCCTGCCGGAATCTGGCTTCTAACTGTCCATATTCATTTAGCAATTTCTGCGGCACTGATTGGGCAAGACCTGAAACATATTGAGTGAGATCATCAATCCCACTTATTTTCTTAACTTCGCTTTCAATTGCTTTAAATTGAACGGATAGGCGAGGGGGAACTGTTTCCTTAACATTTTTGACGAAATCTCTCAAATCTTCAATTCCGGAGATCTTTCGAAATTCGTTTTCAATTGCATTAAACCTTTCTAATAGGTTTTGGGGAATATTAGTTTTTGAAGTTTGGATAAAATGCATGAGATCGTCTAAACCACTTACTTTACGAGTTTGAGTTTCTATTTGTGAGAATTGTTCTAATAGACGAGATGGAACTGATTCTTTCAAGGATTTAGCAAAATTCTTGAAGTCCGAAAGACCGGAAATAGATCTAAACCTCTGTTCAATTTCTTCAAATCGTGCGGATAGTTCTTGAGGAGTATCAGATTTAACTCTATTAATAAAATTCTTAAATTCATCTAACTGCGTAAACCTCTTAAATTGCTCCTCAAATTGAATGAATTGACTAATTAGTGCCTGTGGGACATCATCCTTTACTACATGCATATATTTTAGAAATTCCTCGAGCCCAGTAACTTCACCTATAGAGCTCACAAATTCTTCAAATTGCTCAGCAAGATTTTTTGGAACTGAGTCTTTCATAGAATTGAGAAGCTGTTTAAACTCATCCAACCTTCGAAGTAAAGCGGTATAGGGGGGAATAGCTTGGTATCGAGGCGTTAGACCTGGAACGACCTTGAATAATCCCTCGCTAACTAACTTTTCGGCAATTATGTCAGCTTCTTCCTTTTTAGTGTGAATATGAATGGCTAGTTCCCCAGCGGATGTAGGGGGTCTACCTATTAATGATAGATATCCTTGAATTTCTACTGGAGATAACCCTAATTCAGATAAAACTTGTTCTGCATTAACTAAACGTTTATCGTCGCTCATAGAATAATCCCTTCATTTTTTTTATTCAAAGAGCTCTAAATATACTAACGCTATGGATTAAATGTATGATAAAAGGAAAGAAAACTTAATGACGGATTTCTCTGATCATCAAATCCTTATCAAAATAGATATTAATGACATGATCCCCATGTTTGTACTCCACTAAAAATGGGTAACTCTGAATACCTTCGGGTTCCTGAATGATAAAATGAATTGTTCCTTCACAAACGGGGCACTTGAAAATTTTACGCCGCTTCTTTTTTTCCTCAGCCATTATCTAATTCACCTATTATTCGATTCTTTCCTGTTTTTATTAAAACCATTTTTAATAAAATAATTCTCTTATCACATTTAAATAGAGTTGGTTGAAGGAGTAAAAATAGAAAAAAGAAAGAAGAAGAATATATTCTATTTATTTTACCTTTATGGTGATTTCGACCGTGGAAACGCTGAATGTACCCCTATCTTTGCTTTCTATGGTCTCAGTGCCGATCAAAATTTTCTCAATTTCGACTTGACCTTGCATGAATCGATTTTTTAGAATTTCTGCAACATCGACGGCTCTTGAAATTGCACGACCTCTGGCTTTTATGATAATCTCCTTTTGATCTGATTGAATCACGGTAAAACAGGCCATAACATAGTTCATTGCGGTTTTTCTGCCAATAAAGATTACATTATCTTTTTTATCACTCAAATTCAATATCTCCTATATACTCAGTCTATAGATTCAATAGCGTATTAACGCTTTAGTTAGATGTTTTACGTTGTATTTTGCTCTTATACGTAAAAACTTGGGTTTTTGATATATCATAGCGTGGTAAAGTTTGTGTGTGTAAGATCCGTCATGTAGGATATATATTCTTTTTGTTTTAACTTCATTTATTGAGATAAATATTCTAAGGAGAGAGAAGGAGGAGAAAAAAGAGAGATGAAAATTAGAGGGGGTTTTATTTCCTTAGTTTTTAATTAAAGAATTAGGTTAGCTATTTAAGGAATTTTAACCTTCCAGTAATTTTCTCACTTTTCGTGCGAGTGAGCCGATTGCGAAGAGGATACCACCGGTTTCAAGGCGGATGTTCGGATCTACGAGAGCCATTACAGCCGCATAGGGACCAGCCCCTGCTAAGGCGACTTTTCCATCCATATAATTAAGCAGAACCTCTTTGAGGTCGCCCTTCTCTAGCTCTTTACCAGTCGCTTCACCAAGAAAGAGTATTCTGGCAGCATTTGCGGCTACCGTATCTTCATCACTACCGCTAGTCTTTCGAGGTAAACTGCTAGCCATTACGAGGCCATCTCGAGAAACTATAGCAGAGCTCTTTATTCCTGTGTCTTCTTCAAAATCTTTCAATAGCTCAGATAATCCGCCACCACGTTCGCCCATATTTTTTTACCTCCAAGGTAAATGAATCTGTTAATGCATAATTAATATGTGACTATAAAAATTTAATTTTACGATTTAATATAAACTCTTTCTGAAAATCGTAAATTACTTGCTAAATCCCAAAGAATCGTACCAAGAAAAGAGCTACAAATTTAAATTTCCATTAAAGTAAAATTAATAAATTGAGGTAATTTTTCACTAGTTAAATGATGCCTTTAGATGATAGAAAATGAGCAAATATAAATTCAAGACGGTATTTAGTTGGATGGCGTGGATTACTTTACTTGTTGTTGGGGGATGGGCTGCGCTATTCATTATTGATATTAATGAATTTGGTACCCGTGATGTCGCAATATTATCAGTTTTATTGGGAGTGGCATTTCTCACATTCGCTGTAGACTCCATGATGGAAAAGAATCCGGAATATATGAAAAAGTACTTTCTTCATTGGCTATTAGCATTTGGTTTGTTTATGTTTTTTGGGTTGACGATCTGGGCTTGGTTTTCCTTGGGATGACCTAGAGGTGTGATGAAAAAAATGGCGAAATGGCATAAGATTAAGAAAATGCAGCAGAAGCAGAAGAAGGGCGGCTCCCAAGACATGAAAAAAATGATGCGGAAGATGAAAAAACAGGGGCAGATGGATTTTGATGAGATACAAAATGTAGAGGCAGTGATTATCAGAACCGCGGACAAAGATATTGTTATTGAAGAGGCCCAAGTAACAAAATTAATGATTCCGGGTCAAGGAGAAATGTATCAGGTTGTTGGTGAAGGAAGGGATCGTCCAAAAGGAGCGGAAGTTGCGGAAGAAGAAGCGGTTCCAGCTTCTGAAGAGGTTGAGATCTCGTCTGAAGATGCGCAACTTGTCGCAGGTCAAGCTGGTGTTAGTATTGAGGAAGCTGCAGCAGCTTTGAAACAAACTGGGGGAGATCTAGCGAAAGCAATTCTTCTTTTAAAACATATTTAAGCTAATTATATCCCTTTCCTAACTTTAACTGCGACCCCTGTATTAAAACTAAGCATTTCATCGCGATTTAGGAGAACTTTTCCAATTGCAAGAGCGCTATCCTTTTCATTTACAACAATTACTTCCGAGAATGGAAGCAGGTTCGGATCGCAGTCCACCACATGTTTAGAAAAGACATTTCGACCCTGTTGAATGAATTCTGAAACCTCATTTTGTACTACAACTCTAAGTTTTGGAAATTTACTATGTTTTATAAAGTAATTTGCAGAATGCGGAGTGAATAGAAAGAATCCATCATTTGGGCGGATCATTCCCCATAACTGGTCTTTGAAATAGATAAACCGAAGCCGCCCAGTATTTCTTGAATGTTCAAATTTTATAGTGGGAGGGATAAAGAGGTCTAATTCACTTTGAGTCAAGCAAAATTGATAGGATAATTTTTGTTTAAGATTTTCAATATCAACTAATGAGGGAGTAATTGGTTTCATTTTTATAAAAAGAGAAAGAAAAAATTGGTTATTTAGGCGTACATTTCTTGCGGGCAAGTTTCTACGTCAAGTTTGCCCAATACTTTATCAACGGCTTTTTCAAAGTCATCCATATTGACAGCATCACGCTCACAGCGGATTGCAAACATGCCAGCCTCTGTTGCAATTGCCTTAATATCAGCACCAGAAGCACCATCAGTCGATTTAACCAATCGAGTAAAATTAATATCCTCGACCATATTGATTGGTCGTGTATGGATTTTGAAAATTTGAAGCCTTGCTTCAGCACTAGGGATTGGAAATTCAATGATTCTATCGAATCTTCCAGGTCGTAAGAGGGCAGGATCCAAAATATCGGGTCGATTGGTAGCAGCAAGAATTCTGACATCGCCACGTGCATCGAATCCATCTAGAATACTTAGTAATTGCATTAAAGTACGCTGGACTTCTCGGTCGCCGGAAGTTGCAACCTCTAACCTTCTTGAACCCACTGCATCTAATTCATCAATGAAGATGATACTGGGAGTTTTTTCTCGTGCCATAGCGAAAATTTCACGGACTAATCGTGCCCCTTCTCCGATGAATTTCTGAACGAGTTCAGAACCAATTACACGTACGAAAGTTGCATTAGTTTCATTGGCTACTGCCCGAGCAAGGAGTGTCTTACCAGTTCCTGGTGGACCGCAAAGGAGTACTCCTTTCGGAGGACTAATTCCGATCGCTTCAAAAAGCTCAGGCCGTGCTAATGGCAGCTCAACAGTCTCTCGAATTTCATTAATTTGCTCTTCGAGTCCACCTACATCACTGTAAGTAACATCCGGTGATTCTTCTACCTCCATCCCTTGGACAAATGGGTCTACAGAGCTGGGGAGAACTTCCACGATAGAAAAGGTTCGCTGATTAAGAGCAACACGGGTACCGGGGGAGAGTTTCTCCTTGATTATTTTGCTGGAGTATTTTACAACAAATTGCGGTCCAGTAGTGCTCTTCACAATGATTCGACCGTCTTCCAAGATATCAATGACATCGGCAGTCACCAGAGGGGGTTGCCTCATTCTATCTAGTTCACTTTTAATACTCCGAACTTCGCGATCTAATCGAATCTTTTCGCTCTCGATTAATTGCTTCTCCGCTTCAAGACTACGGATTTTCCTTTCAAGATGTTTGGTATAAGAAATCAAGTAGCTATCGTCACCTTCCTTATACCACTTTTTAGCTGATTTTGCTTCATCAGGCATGTTAAAACCTTTTTTATTTTCTAACCTACAGTAAAGATCATACGTATAGTTCTTCTTATTTAGCTTTAGAATATGAAAGCATTTAAAGGTTTGGCAAATTAATGACTCGTTCTCTGCTTTAAGTAATTGCGGTAATTATCACCACAATATCCAGTCAATAAAAATAAAAACTTCATAATACTTACACACTATATGGAATTTTAAACTAGATACTCTTGGTTTTATGTTCTCTCTGATTTTTTGAGGTAATTTACTCCTTGTTTTGACTCATTACTTCTATTGAAGAATAGATAATTCTTTAAATCCTAATGAAAACTATTTGTCCCTCCTGAATAATTTTTAAAAGGGAGGTTATTATTATTCGGTTAAGAGATTGATAATTATTTTCAAAAAAAAGGGTTGATTATTATGCAAAATTTCTTACTGCCCGGCGCAACCACAATTGGAATTCAATGCTCAGATGGCGTTATCCTTGCTTCTGAAAAACGACTCACGTGGGGTCGAGGTATCCAGAGTAAATCAGTAAAAAAGGTGTTTAAAGTATCTGATAATATCGGAATTGCGTTTGCAGGATTAGTTTCTGATTTCCAAGTATTAAAAGATACGATTGGCGTTTATGTCAAGTTATATGAATTAGAACAGAAGAAGAAGATCTCAGTAAACGCAGCGGCAAAACGAACTGCAACAATTCTTTACTCAATGCGGTTATTCCCATTATTCACGAATACAATAATGGCGGGTGTTGATGACGAGGGTGCAAAAGTGTTTGCCTTAGACGCTATCGGAAGTGTAATTGATGATAAATATGCAACCATTGGAAGTGGATCTGAGATAGCAATAGGAGTTTTAGAAAATGAGTACAACCCTAAATTGACGGTGGAAGAGGGAAAAAAGTTAGCTATAAAAGCGATCCAAGCAGCAGCACAACGGGATCCATCTTCTGGAGAAGGAATCGATATCCTTTTAATTCAAAAAGCAAAAGTAGAGGAATTAACCGCTGCGATAAATTAATTTTTATTTAAATGATTTCATAAACATCTGAATTTTATTTGAATTTTTGATCTGAGTATCTAAATTGCCCTGTACATGACCTTTTTTTGCTAAGCGTCCTATTTCTGAGAAAATGGGGCGTGCAATAGGAACAGGACTTTCTTTTTCAAAGGGAGTCCCTGCAAGTGGCATAAAGTAGTGGATCCGAATCTTTGCTTTTTGTTGAATTAGTTCTTTTATTAGATCCATGGTTAAATATTGATCTTCTTCGGTTTCAACAGGTAGACCTAGAATAAAATCAACTAAAGGAACCATTTCAGCTTCTATAATAGCTGCTGTGGCATTTCGTATATCTTCCACCGAATGATTTCGTCCAATTAATTTGAGAACTCGATCGGAGCCAGATTGTCCTCCAAATGCGATACTCTCATTTGATAAATATGGTTTAATTTCGTCTAAAATAGAAAGATTGATGAACTCGGGACGAGTTTCAGAAGGAAAGGAAGCGAAGAAAATTCGGAGAGTACCTTTTCCTAATGAATAGATTGATTTGATTAATCGAATTATTTTAGCTGGATTTGGTGTTCTTCCATCCTGAGAGCCATATGCAAGTGAATTTGGAGAAATAAATCGAATATCGGTACTCCTTCGTCCTGAAAATATATTTTGATATGCTTTCACAATTTTAAGAATAGTTTCTACATTCCGGTGACGTATTTTTCTTCCAAAAAGATAGGATACTTCACAATATTTGCATCCAAAAGGACAGCCGCGTGAAATCTCAAGTGGGGGATAGAGTTTGAAGGTCTTGGAAAACGTGGGGTATTCATCCAACTGTATTAGAGTAGATGGAGTTGATTGATGGATTTGTTGGTTTCTTGAAAAACATAATCCTTTAAGATCTGAATAATCTTGATTATTAGAGATTCTTTCTAATAGGAGTGGAAATATTTTTTCACCCTCTCCTATGACCACTAAATTAAATCCCAACTGAAGCGTTTGGGCGGGATTACCTGATGGATGGGCGCCTCCTGCAAGGAAAAAAAGTTTTTCTTTCGGAAAAGAGTGTTTAATTCGTTCAATTTCTGCGGTAATACGAGGAGCTTCATGAGTATAGAAGGAATATGCAAAAATGGTAGTATCATGTTGATCAATTATCTTCGCAATGGCTGAATTTGGTCGTTTATTTAGGAAAAAAATATCCAATTTCTCAGATATGGGACTCTCTTCTAAAATGGCAAGGAGTGGAGCAAAACTATACCAATTCTTAGAGGAAAAACAACCTATTAATGCTAATTTTCTCAAAATCGAATCACACAGAGTACCACCTTCTACACACTTTCGTAATAATTTTCCCGAGTAATTTTACGATTTATAATCTACTTTTTTCTTTCTTAAAAAATTGTCGGGGGAACGGCGGGAATTCCAAGAGAGAATCGACTATATATTAAATAAATTCATTAAATAACAAAAACTTTTTTGAAATCGACTTGAATTACATACTCGGATTCTTATACTTTCCTTCACCCTTTTCTAATTCTCCAAATTCTAGCAACTCAGTTAATTATACTCTGCTATTATAAATTCTATAGTTCCCATTATACCACCGAACAAGATCGAAGTCCTGAGGAGTTGTTTCTTGTCTTTAATACTCCAAAAGGACAGTGTATTGACCCCAAACTACTTTCAGCGTGAAAACTGAATGTATTAATCATGAAATACTAGTAAGGATGACTTTAAAGGATGTCTGCTCAATTTCTTTTTGAGCCGCTGCGGATATTTCTTATGTAGCACCAATTTGACTATCCCAATAGCCGCAAGGCTCACCCCGCCGATAATCCCCACGAGGAGGAGGATTTGCCCAAGCAGGGGGCTGGTCGGGTCGAGGGGATTTGAACCACCCGCGACCTCAGCGCCATCGGTAATCCCATCCCCATCTGTATCGGGATTGAAGAGATCGGTACCATAGGTATGCAGTTCCACGGCGTTGGACAACCCATCACCATCGTAGTCCGCAGTATTCGCTAAAAGATAGACCGTGAGGTTTTGGACCGTCCCATTATTGCCCGCCGCATCCACGGCGCGATAAGAAATAATGTGGAGTCCATCTGAAACTCCCGCGAGGGTGAAATTCGCTGCTACTACCCATATTCCCGTATTCAGTCTATATTCATAATGGTCAAAACCCGATTCACTATCAATTCCCCCCCAAAGTTCGAAGAAAGTATTCTCTAAGACGAAATTTGGAGGATACTGATAATTAATCGCTAAGTTACACGGTCCCGGGGGGATGCCATCCCCCACGGTCAGCCAGCGCGTCAGGACCATGGCGGAAAAGTTTGCCCCGCCCGGGTACCACGCGGTCACGTTATACACGCCCAGTTGGTTGAATTGCGACACATTCACCAGCGGTGCAGATCCTGAATCTATTAACGACTCGTTGAGATAGAGGTAAACGGTGTCGCCCAGGGGAAAAGTAATCGTGAGGTTGCAATACCACGTCCCATTGGTCTGATAATTGGCAGGCGTGCCATTGAGCAGGAGGTTCATATTTGGGGCTAATTTGTTAATGATATAAGGCTGCAGGAGTGTGGTATTCCAATTGTTGGAGGTATCGTTAAATACCCACCGATATTGATAATTGCCTGCCCCGAGATCGTTCACTTCGTGGTAATACTCGTCCCCTGTGTGTGTATCCACCGTGGAATTCGTACCGTTCCACTCAAAAAATACTGTGCCCAGTCCCGCATTATCAATAATAGTGAGATTAAATTGGTACCGCTGGTTTGCCGTGTAGTTCTGGGGCGAACTGCGCCCCTCTGCCGCATTGGAATACTGTGGTGCTTGGGTATCGGGCAGCTGCACGAGCACACTCTCACAGTTCGAGAGGGAGCTGTTGTGGGTGCCATTACTCGCCACCACCGCGTAGTAGTAGGTGCCACTCAGCAGCCCCGGATCGGTGAAATTCGTCTGGGGCGTCGCCCCAATCGGGGCCTTGCCACCTACGGAGGTAAATGAGGAGAGATCTCGGTAGATATAATACATTGTGGTGTTGATTACCGCACTCCAATTCAATGCAATAGTGCCATCCAAGTCGGGGTTGGGCATGATCGGGGCGAGGTTGGGGGCATCCGGTAAATTAATGATCGTTGTGTATAAAATATAATAGTCGGAACTACTTGATCCGCGTTTATCCGCCCACGCGACATGCGCGTAGCCATTATTACTGACTGCGATGGTTGGTTGGAATGATTCTGATGTGCTTTTCGTGGAGATCAACTCCCACGGGGCCCAGCTGCCCGTACTGGCATTTCTGAATTTATAGAATATATCTAGATCGGGGCCTGAGAAATCACTCCAGACCACATAGGCATTCCCAGTACCATCCGCAGTGAGAGCGGCATCGATCGAAATACTGGTGCTCTCGATCGAAACTATTTCCGTAGTGGTCCAATTCCCCGTCGTAGTATCCCGCTGTTTGTAAAAGATATCATTGCCCCACTCCCACATAACGTGCAAATGGCCCACTCCATCTACTGCTATTTCGGGAAATAGAACATCATTCGGGCTAATCTCCGTCGAAATTATTTCGGGATCACTCCATGCACTGGTAGAAGCGTTCATATATCGATAAAGCACGTCATATCGACTCCCGGTCCATTCCCGCCATATCACGTATACAGTTCCGTTAGAATCCGTCACAATCCCTGGATCTTCG
>JAEOSY010000609.1 GCA_016840125.1 Candidatus Helarchaeota archaeon
CGGTTCTGTTTTGGTTGAATTTGCGGTATCAGATGACGATATTCAAGTAATTGCGGGATAATTGATAAAACGAGTTGAACTAAGCCGCTGTTATTTTCTCTTGCAAACTTGACAAAAACAGCTTTAAAAAATTCTCTAGCAATAAGGATCGAAATGTCATAATACTTTGTTTGCGAAAATCACGGTCCTCTCGTTTTTTGGGAGGGCCGAATGCTTCCATTTTATCAATTATAACCTCTTGCTTCTTTATCGTTTTTTTTAATTCTGATTGCACTTTTGGTAAGTTTTCTTTACGTTGCTCAAGGCGTTTCTTGTGCCCCTTCTCTTCGGAATCTTTCACTTTATTTTCTTGATTCCTAACATTTTCCTCCTTTGCTTTAATTTTTGCATTGATGGATAATAAGCTCTCCTCCAATTTCTCCACTTTTCGTTCTTGATGTCTGTCTGATACCATTATCTTTTTTATTCCAAAGTTGACATTAAGCGCGCCATGGTCAATCATTCGTCTAAAATTATTCTCTTGAATCTCAGTTCGTTGCGAACATGCTTTCGGCCATTTTAGAGGATCTAATAATTCTTTTGCTATGGGTGTGCCCCAATATGGCAACAACCTATCTGACTTTTCCACAATTACAAAATGTCGAATATCGTCTTTACGGTCTTTCCAAGGTCCCGAATGCACCCTGCTACCATCCTCTAATTCCCCTATTATTTGTGTATCCCAATCTGATAAATCATTATATTCATTCTTATCCAACATTGAGATTAATCCCAAACTATTGCTCTGAAATGCACATGCCACTGAAAGTGAGTTAATTTCTCTATCAATGACGAATAGTCTGATCCCTGTCATTGATACTATTTTATCACAATACTCTGATATTATCCTTGGTAAACGTATATCTGGCGGAAAATACTCCACAAAAATTGCATCTCCTCTCTCGTTATGAGATATAACTGCATTTGAACCGGGCATAATTCTCCCTAACATTGTTATCTTGCCTTTATGCATAGATGCGCTTGTCCAAAACGCTATCATATGACCATCAATGTAACATATATCTCCTTTTTCTTCGGGAAGCAACGCCGGCATAATGCTCTGCACGGCATTAATCTTTTCTAACTGACCAAGAAACTGATTTAATGTTGAGCTTTGGTAACTTCTATTTATCACTGTTTCTAAAGCATGCTCCTTTACATCAAACTCCGTAAGTTTCCCTATTTCAAACAAAGGCGCGTAAAATAATGCTTTAAACCGATAGTTAAGTGTTTCTTCCCTATGATGGAGCAGTGGAAAATTCTCAGTTGGATAGATGCCTTTATAATTCTCTATCGTTTCTGCCAGCAGGGCTATAACCTCTGAGAACATCCCCTTTTGCTCTAACCACTCGTCAAATATTTTTATACCGATGCAGGAAATATTTGCGTTATACGATATTATGTCTTTGTCGTTACAACTTTTATTGGCTAATTTACTTTTCTTCGGTCTCCCTTGCTTACCGTTGATACCCCATTCTTCTCTATATCTATTAACCTGTCGAACACTCACTTGTATTGAAATTTCTAATACTGTTAATTGCTTTAATAAAAATTGGGTCGGACATGCCGGGTCCTCTTGAAGCAATTCCCAAATCTGTAGCTTCTGATATGCACTTATTTTTAGCCCATCGTGAAAGATCCTTGGACTTTCATCTGTTTGTATGGTATTCATTAACATATGCGATTCTAAGCCCCCCCTATTTTTTATTTCCGTAAATATTCTTCCGGAGCTTATAATCGCATAGTCTTAATTAAATGTCCAATTTTTTCATCAAAAAAATCAATCTATTGGCCCTTGATTTAAAAAAGTGTGTAAAGGTCCTGTTATATTATCCAGTATCACAAAATTCAGAACCATGACGTATCATGACATTCACATTCTGGTATTCTTTTCGTGGTATTTCCGCTATGATTCGCATAGTGCCCTTTTTACAGAAAGGGCAGCGTGTGATGTCAACACCTGTAAGATAACGCATTATCTCCTGAACTGATTTTTCTGTCTTCTCTGGTAACTGCGGTGAAAGCCCCAACAAGATTCTGCATTGTTTAATCATTTCCTTTTTACATCGATTAGCCAAAAAGCCATAGTGTCTGATACGCATAAAACCCTTGGGCAGCAAATGGAGGAGAAATCTTCGAATAAACTCAACCGCATCAAGGGGGAGTGTTTTTCTTACACCCCTGTCTCGATCTTTATACCCAAATGTTACCTTGCCTTCTTTAAGAGCC
>JAEOSY010000610.1 GCA_016840125.1 Candidatus Helarchaeota archaeon
CAATTATGCTTATGTTGTTGGACATAATCTGCTTTTTAATTACAGTCCGTGGCCAATTTTGGTAGGGAACAACGGGTACCAACTGCTGGCCTATTAGCCAGACGGGGGGGGGGCTGGTTAGTGAGATCTTGGGATAGGTAGCATGGCGGCTGGACCTTACTACTTCGCCGGACAAGCGGGTGGAGCCGACACTTTTCCACCTGGCGTTCAAAGTGCCAGTACTACTCCTTCTGCAGGTCTAAGCGGTAGCAACTTCACCATCAAAGCAACTGTTATAGATCCAAGTAATGTAAGTACTGTAACAGCAACTATTCAATACCCTGATGAGGTTTTCATAGCAAATGTTACGCTCTTTGATGATGGGTTACACGATGATGGAGCTGCCAATGATTCAATGTATGCGAATACGTGGAATTCTACAGGACAGCTCAATGGAACTTATTACATTGATGTATGGGCGAATGATACGCTTGGAAATATGGGTGAAACTGAAAATATACGATTTTTCATTGTTGGTGAGGCAAATGCAACAGGATTATTTGATGGACTATATATTAATTGGACGGGAACTTATAATGTTGTTTCCACTTTGCCATGGAATGGATCTGAAAATTACCAGTTCTTAGAAGGGAATGCTTATCGAAATAGCCATGTGGACAGCATGCTTGGAGCGGCAGACTGGGATACGGATAATGCCACTAGGATTTTAAATACACCTAATTCATTTTGGGGTAATAATGTTCATGATCACATGTTTATCGCACTTAATACTGCAGTAAATGATCGCATCATGGTAAATTTTCAGGGATTTGATAGGGTATTTCTGGTAAACGCCATAAAGTATATAAATGCTCTTGGTACTTCACTCGAATGTTGGGAATTATTTGAGGAATCTGGACCCTCCGTTTTATACTACGAAACGGCCACAGGATTGTTGATAAATGGGACCTTTGATTATAATTTTGGGGGATATTACTATTCAATCATCATCAATTCCACAAATGCACAATTTGGAGCGAAACCGGTATTTAACGTGTTAGAACCTAAAAATCAAACGTATCATTATTCAACAGTGCCGATTATTATAAGTAATTCAACTCCACTCGTATCTGCTTGGTATCGGAATAGTACGAATGGTATAACCTGGTCCAATAATCAAACATTGACCTCCAATGGTACCCACTACATCGATTTGACAACTAGTTGGGGCGATGGAGTGAATGTTGTCCAAATTTTTGGGAATAACTCATTTGATTTTACAATGATGCAAGAGATATGGTTTACTGTTGATACCTATGGTCCTTGGACTGAAATTCTTTCCTCAATAAATATTACATACCTGTATCGAGCGTTGCCAGTGATAGTTTTTAATTATACAACTATCGATTATATCGCCTATAGGTATAATTCTGGAGGGGGGTGGTCATCGAATTTTACCCTGAATTGGAATGGGACGTGTTTCATCGATGAAAGTGTTTTATGGCCGGATGGCTTTTACCATCTCCAAGTATTTGCCAATGATTCCACTACCGAAATGAGTATGAGAGAAGTATGGTTTCGTGTGATCGCAACTTACCCCTTGAATATCTCACACAATTCCCAGGATAATGTGTATCCGAAAATAATTGTCAGTTCTCCGGGAGATGTACACATCTTTTGGGCAAATGGCGGCGGTGGAATGCCTTATGCGGAAATCATTCATGACAATAATTTAAACGGGCATTTTGGAAATCACATGAATATTTCACAAAATCCTGAAGGGGATGATGTATTAGTTGATGTGACCACCGATGCTTCAGAAACAATTCACGCGGTCTGGAGTCGGACCGATTTTATGCGTCCTCAAATGATTATCCTACGATATTCAAATAATTCTGGGGGGGCGTTTAATCCATCGATTGAGATAGGTACTTCCTCCTACTATAATATGGTACCAAATATTGAAGTAGATTCTAATAATATTGTCCATGTTATATGGATGGGCTTTGATATGCCAAAGAACAGATGGACTCTCTTCTATACTAATAATACGGGAGGAACTTTCAATACTCCCATTAATATCAGTTCAAGTTTATATAATGTATCTATGTTCTCGTCAATGGGGATTGATAATAATGATGTGCTACACATAGCTTATGTCAGTTATATTAACGGAAATAAGGAGATAATGTATCAAAACATCTCGAACGGTATTTCTTCTACTCCTGTAAATATATCGAAAAGGTCCGGCTCTGATATTACCCCCGCATTGGTAGTTAATTCAACGGGTACCGTACATATCGTGTGGAGAGGCGAGGGAACGGCTCCTTCTGAATCAGAAATTTTTTATTCACATAACAGTGCTGGAACCTTCTCAATCCCATTCAATATTTCCCAAGATAGTGTGTCCTCAGACGTTCATCCGAGTATCGCAATAGATGAGACTCCTGATTCTGATATCATATTTATTTCTTGGTCATATAATACGACCTTTGTAATGCCAGGGTCACAGATGCAAATTGTTATGGTTAATAATACTCTGGGATCTTTTGGAGAAAAAGTCGAGATAACACCCCTTATGCAATTCGTAAATGCATCGTACTTGGCTGTTGATTCTGTAAGACAAGAGGTTCACATTGTTTGGATGGCGTTCAATGATTATTTAACTGAAACCGCCAATATATATTACACTTACCTCAATTATTCATATCCCCCTGAATTTGCATTATTGAATCCCCAAAACCAAACCTATAACTATCAAACAATCCCTGTTTTATTACAGAACAATACTCACGTCGATTCAATGTGGTTTCGGAACAATACGGGTACAGGATGGTCTGCTAATCAGACACTTTCCTACAATGGCTCACATTTTATGAATCAAAGCAATCTTGTCTGGGCAGACGGGGCATATCATGTTCAAATCTTTGGAAATGAGTCAGGAGGATTTGAGACAATGATAGAGGAATGGTTTACTGTGGATTCCCAGTCACCATCTGGAGTTCAATGGTTAAACACGTCCTTTAATAGTATTCAAACAGGTTCTGTAATTTGGATCAATGGAACTGCATCGGATCCTGCACCAAGTTCAGGCCTTTCAAGCTCTAATATTTTTGTAAGTGGATCAAATACATCCGCCACATGGAGTACCAATGTGGGTTCAGCGTCGAATTGGGCGTTTTACAATACCTCACCGATTCAGGAGATTGGACAGGGACAACAATATCAAATGAATCTCTCAATTACCGATAATGCAGGAAATGATTTCATTTTAACGGGAGATATTTCAGTGGACGCAACACCCCCGTCTGGTTCGCAATTCTTAAACAACACAAATCCACAGAATGCTGTAGGTGGCATTGTTTGGGTTAATGGATCAGCAGTTGATTTTGGCATCGGATTGAAAAGTGTTACAATTATCGGTGATAATGTAACCGGAGGCACTACATGGTCAGCCAACCAAGGTAGCAATTCAAGCTGGAGCTTTTCAAATACTTCAGCAATTCTCGACACGCCTGCTAGTTCAGTATATGAGGTTTTAATCGAAATCACAGATCAGGTTAATAATACCATTGTCATTTCAGCATTCATTGTTGTAGATACAATTACCCCTACAGGGATCCAATCTATCGTTACAACCCTCCCACAGAATGGTGGTGGAAATCAATACATTTGGATTAACGGAACAGCCTCAGATACCGGAACTGGGGTTAGTAGTATCAGTATTATTGGGGATAATGTTACCGGCGGAACAACTTGGAGTGCAAATCTCGGAACTCTTTTAGATTGGAGTTTTAGAAACACCTCCGCAATTTTGGATACTCCCTCTAGTAATATCTATGAGGTTCTCATTAATGTTACAGATAATGCAGGCAATTCACGCATTCTCTCCTGTGAAATTTTTGTTGATACAGTAGCTCCCAATGGGACTCAATCTGCATCTACTTATTATACTACAATCCAAACCGTTGATGTAAACGGACGTATTTGGATTAATGGGACCGCTTCAGATTTTGGAGCTGGACTACAAAGTGTTAGCATCCAATCGAACAATGTAACGGGTGGATCTAGTTGGATAAATGTGGGTACCCCTTCAAATTGGGCGTTTTACAATAGCACTCCTATTCAAGAGCCTCCGGTGGGTGAAAAGTATTTAATAGAAATAAATTTAACAGATCTTGCCAATAATTCCGAGCTGTTCGACTGTTACATTAGCGTCGATATTACTGGGCCATCCCTAACTCAGAATCAATCCACCATTGATGCGCAATCTGGTGCAGTAGTTTGGGTAAATGGGACTGCATTCGATGTGTGGGTTGATGTCCAAAGTGTTTCTATTATTGACTCGAATTTAACGACTCCAGCTACGTGGACATCAAATATTGGAATAAATGAAAGCTGGAGTTTTACTAATACATCTGCAGTGGTAGATGGGTATTGGGAAATAGTTATTCAAGCGATTGATGGGCTCGCTAATGTTCGTAATTTCACTGCTATAATCCTTATTGATAATGTGGCCCCTACGGAAGCAGTAGTCTCCTATGTTTTAAGTGGCTCTAATCTTACATTAACATGGCTTCCCGCTTCAGATTTAACTAATGTAACATACATAATTTATCAGAACGGATCAAATATCGCGAACACTACAACGCTATATTATCAACTCTTCGATTTACCCGATGGGCAATATATTTTCATTATTAGAGCAATAGATGATCTGGGTCACATAAGTGCGGATTCAAATACAATAACGATACAAATCGGAAGCAGTGGGGGCGAACCTCCAGATCCATTCATGATTATTATAATCATCGCCATTGGTGCTGCTGTAGGAATTTTAGCGGGGATTGTTGCGTACAGAAGAGGTCGTGGGGGCTTACCACCATTAATTGTTCCGAAAAAGCCATCGTGGGTAAGTAAGGCTATAGGATATAGCCCTGAATTTGAACAGAAACTTGAAAGATTAAGCAAAGTTCCTAAGAAATTAGTAGAAATTAGAGATCCTGAACTAGATCAATTCTTTAGGGGTACCTTTACGGCACTGCCGGGTTCAATAATAACCCAACTGGATCAAATACTTTATACTGAGAATGAGAAGATTGAAATTCTAAAGGTCCTTTTAGTCCTGACTCCAGACGAGCGGCAACAATTGCTTGCAGAGCTTATGGAAGATCAACATAAGGAGGCTGCCTCATAAGTGTCGATGGGTAAGATTGCAGTAACTAATGGTCTTTCGGATATCGAAGAAATCATCTTCAATAGTATTAAGGAAATCTTAAATAGTAAAACCGTGTTTCAATTCAACTCGGAATTTATTGAACACTGCAGTCAAAAAGTAAAAGCGTCTGAAATAGATATATATCAGGCCTTATATTCCCTACTTCAGCGAAAGTATATTGTTCCAGGATCGGCTTTAACTAAGGAAAAAGTGTTAGAAAACCAGAATCGAACATTGATTTATAATACCATTTATAACCGTCCAGGCATGCATATTCGGGAGCTCGGCGCTACTCTCAATTTAAGTAGTGGAGTTGTACGTTCGCACCTACGAGTCTTGGAAACATTTGGTTACATTCGGAAGAAATCGTATTCTACTCCAAAATTAACCGTACTATTCTCAAGTGATTACCCTGATACCTATGATGACTATTTCGTAGTGATGAAAAACGAAACTGATCAGGTGATTATCGAAAAGCTCATTGCTAATCAATTAACAGTAACCGAGTTGAGTTCGAACTTAGGGGTTCATCATAGCACAATTCAATATCACCTCGAAAAGCTCCAACGGCTTGACCTCGTTATCAGAGTAGAATCTGATCAAAGCATCCATTATACATTTAATCAAGCCAAAAAGGTTTCATTCTTGGATTTTTTGGACAGAATTTTCACCTATATAAGTTCTGATGACCCTAACCAATCCTAAATCGGAATTAAATCAATAACTGATTGAAGAGGAACTCTCCTCCTCCCTGAGGTAAAAAAACCTATATTACACCTTTTGAAAATAGTTTTTGAATTAATAAAATTTTTTGCAGAGGTTTTAGTATGGTAGAAACGATTAAACTTGAGGACTTACTTAAGCTGATCAAACCATTGAGTGATCAGGATGAATATAAACATGATATGCTGGAAACGCTTAATTTAAGTGAGTATCCTAAAAATTGGAATGAATCTTGGTATTTTAATTTTATTTCAAAGCCGGTTAGCTGTATTACTCGTATTTCATTCAAACCTGCTGAACAGGCTAGTCGAATTCTCTGCGTAATATTATTAAATGATAAGCCAGTGGATACTTACATCGATCAAGTCAAAATTGAAGGCTTACCCGATGTGATTGGGACTAAAAGATGTAATTATACATTAGTTAAACCCCACAAAGAATGGCATATCGAATTTCAAGATAGGAAATTTGAATTGAGGTTCGACTGTTTTGCCCGATTTAAACCGTTTGATTATTTCGAGGGGCGGAAAATGGAAGAATTTTCAGCGGAGTACTTGGATTTGCTTGATACGGCTGCGCAACGGCATTATGAACAAGGTTGTGTATGTAAGGGAACGCTTTTGAGACGAAAAACAGGCGAAAAAATAGATTTCAACGTTCTGGGACACCGGGATCACTCATGGGGTATCCGGGATTGGGTTTATATCGATCGCTGGAATTGGATTTCAGCCCAATTCGAAGATCGCACCATAAATATCGCACGGATCGAAGTGAAAGGACATATACTAATAGGTGGATTCATTTCAACCAAAGAAGGTAATACAAGAGTTGTAGATGTTCAAGTAGAAACACAAACCAAGGAAGACGGAAAAACTCCCACCTCATCAACTTTTACTCTTACAGACCCCGAGAACCGAAAAATTGAGGTGATTTCAAAAACCCGTTTTTCTATTCATCTCCCACAGCCTACGAAATTTGGAGTGACGGAAGTTTTCGAACAAATTGCCGATTTCGAAGTGGAAGGACGGAAGGGGGAAGGCATTGCGGAATATTTAATATCAACGCGCAAATAGTACTGAGTAAGGCGAGCTCTTATGGTTGAAGAAGAAAAGGAAGAACTTGGTGACGCGATAAAGGAGTTTAATCGCGGTCTTGATTCACATATCGAAGGGAATTTAGACCGCGCTCTAAAACATCTTAAAGCGGCCCTGCCCACTTTCCAGGAATTTGGGGTGGAACAAATGATTGCTGGAACATTTCACGAGATGGGTATGATATACCAAGAACAAGGGGAGTATGATACTGCGTTAGATAATTATCAAAAGAGCCTACAGCTTTCAACCCAAAAAAATTACCTTCCAGGTTGTGCAAAGACGTATCACCAAATGGCCACCCTCTCTGAAGAGAAAGGTGACGTAATTCAGGCACAGGAATGGTATAAGAAAGCAGAAGAATGTCGCACACACAAACCACCAGGGCTGAAATTTATAATTTTCTCATTTATCGGAACAGGTATATGGGGTATTTCTTCGGGATTGCTGGGCATAGCGGCAAATAACGGATTTGTCCCTCAATTCATCCCTGCAGACCTCTGGGCATATATGGAAACTTTTCTTACTAATTTTGGGTCATTCCTCGTTGTCTTAGGGGTGTTTGCGCTTTTAGCAGGGATCGGAATGCATCGCTTGAATGGTTGGGGCTGGGTTATGGGTATTTTAACTAGTCTCTTAACGGTTATCGCAATTAGTGGCATTCTTTTCTACTGGTATCTAAGTAAAGAGAATATCCAAGAGTTATATGATGTAAAATACTAGCTCAACTCTAGTTCGCTACCACTTTTAACAGCAGGTAGATTTACATACTTATTACCAATTTATTTTGGTTGAATTACATTTTTTAAGCCGTAATTTAACTATTGATTAGATTACTTACAGCTAATAAAATGATGACTATGCAAAGTATTAGAAAAAAGTTAGACTTGAGCTATTCACAAGTAAAATTGAATGTGATTGCAAATCTGCTTAGGCTCCTCGTCGATATCTATGGATCAGAAAAGGCGAAGGAAAACCTTAAGAAAGTGGAGGGCGAAGAAATCGTTCTCGACATTCCCGCGTTAAATGGGTCAATTGTGGTTAAACCTCACGGGGGACGTACTATTGCAGAAGTAGGGGACTCTGAGGCAGCCATTTCGAGGATCACGATCAAAGTAAAGGATGAGAAGATTTATGATGTTATTGAAGATATTATAAAATCCTCTCAAAGGTGGGGTATCCTCAAAATCTTCTTTAAGTATATATTAATGAGAAAAATTAGCTTTAGCGGCTCTCTTGGGGCGATGATTAATACCTTTAAAGTGTTAATGATTGGAGATCACGAGATGTATAAGAAAATCAAAGAGGACGCAGTTGTAAGTTAGAAACAGGGTGAGGGAATGTTAAAACAAGAAGAAAAGCATACTAGTATAACTGAAAAACTTAAAAAAATAGTAGGAAATGAGTGGGTTTCAGATTTTCCTGAAGAGCTCTTTCTATATTCCTTTGACATGACGGAAAATCCTCCAGGCAAACCTGAATTTATTGCAATGCCCAAGACCCCTCAAGAGATTCAATCAATCGTGAAATTGGCAAACGAACATAAATTTCCAATTGTTCCATTCGTTGCAGGTGCAAATGTCGGAGGGCTTGCAATCCCGCAAAGAGGGGGATTAATTCTCGACTTAAAACGCATGGATCAGATTATTCACCTCAATGAGGATGATATGTATGTTATCGTTGAGCCAGGGGTCACATTCGGGCATATTAATAAATTCCTAAAAGATACAAACTTTCGATATAGCTATCCAAACGCGCCACCCTATGTTTCGATCATGGCCAATGCCTTACTCAGTGGTTTAAACAATTTAAGCCTGAAATATGGGTGCATGTCTGAGATAATTAATGGGATTGAAGTAGTACTTCCGACGGGTGAATTAGTCAACATCGGAACTTGCTCTTGTTGGAGTGACAAAGAGTTATGGTGGGGTAAAGGACCGATGCCAGATTTATTGGGATTATTTACTAACTGGCAAGGGATGACAGGAATTGTGACGAAAATGTCGCTCCAAGTCTGGCCTAAGAAACCCATTCGGGATTGGATTTGTATAGCATCATTCCACTTGGAAGGAATTTATAATTTAGTGAAAAATCTTACACGGCTCGAGATCGTTGATGATATCCTTTGGGTCTCGGCGGAAACGCTTAAAATGATGGTCGGAGTACCCCTCGGCGAAGCAGCTATTGCAGTTGATGATCCACTTCCGGCCTGGTATTTGGTAATAGATGTTTCAGCCAATACCCAAAAGGAATTCGACGCTAAACTCGAAATGATTTCGGATTTGGTGAATAAATTAACTGAGATTGATCCCAAGGCATTTCAAACAACGCTTGCGATCGCAGGCCAAATGTTTGGAACGAAGATTACGGATTTTCAAAACTTACCTATAGCAATTGGTGGATTATTAGAGCACGGGGGATGCACGTGGTTAGGGACCTATATGACCACCAAAACGGAAAACGTGGTACAAGGTGTTAAAACGGCGTTTGAAATCATCGGCAAACATGGATTCGAAAAATGCTTATACACGCGGATGATGAAGGGTGGACACTTTTTTGCCTTTAGATTTCTACTCCGCTTTTCGAAACAAACTGAAGAAGAAGTCGAGCGGATGCGAAAAATGAATAAAGAACTGCTAGAGACTCTTTTTGAGTTGGGTGCAATGCCCTACAAAACACCTATGTGGGCTGCGAACCACGTTCTTAAAAATTGTGACCAAAATTGGATTAAATTATTTAATAAAATTAAAAAAACACTCGATCCCAACGGAATTATGAACCCAGGGAGATGGGGAACGGATATCGAATAGAAATTACTAAATTTATGAGATGATGAGAATGGAAGTATGGGAAGGACCAACAGATCTTCTAGGAATTGGGTTGTACCACTCAATTGTCAGTAAGATGGAGGAAGATTCAGATTATCGCCAATTCATTAATGATCTTGAGATGAATATTGTTTTAGATTTAGGATTTTACCCAGTGATGATTAAATTTAGGAAAGATTCCTTGGAATTCACGACTGATATCACGGAAAAGTCGGATGCGACCCTTAAAATCGCAGTTCAAGATCTTTTCAATTTAATAGATGGGACAAGTTCGATATTCGGACTGTTTTTAAAGAGGAAATTAAAAGTCAAACCCTTTTTAAAACTTCTAAAAATTTACAAAATTTTCTCAAAAGGATTCAAATGAGGTAAGATAATGTTACAACAAACTGAGGAACAAGATAAAATTACGGGACAACTCGGGAAAATAGTAGGGCCCGAGTTTGTATCGAATTACCCTGAAGAACTTCTGATTTATTCATATGATATGACGGAACACCCACCTCATAGCCCCGACTATGTTGTCATGCCCCAAACTG
>JAEOSY010000611.1 GCA_016840125.1 Candidatus Helarchaeota archaeon
GTTATAAAGTCATATAATTCATTCGATAACTGGTTCAACTCGGTCCAGCTTTTCAACTTCCCTTCAACAAACTTTTTATTTACATATTGATCGAGTTTAGGATGTTTTAATATGTTTTTTTGAGATTTAAACCGTTCTTTGATTGCATGAATATCTGAGAAAACACCCTTAATTACGTTCTTAATTAAATTGATATTAAATTCCATCTGTCTACCCCACCCTTGAATCCTTGAGATTGACAAGGGATTTCCTACACATGCATTGTATAAATCATGAATAGACTGAATATCCATGTAGGGGAGATTATCCTTTGAACCTATCTTTACAAGTATCAGATGATTTTGTAGCCAATTATACAAAAGTTGGCGATTATTCCAATACTCCGGATCTTGGATAGAAAGAAAATTATCAGATTCAACAAACTCATTAGATATTCTGGTCAGATTAATTGGAATTGTTCTTGGATCGCTCATAATTTTATATGCTTTCGCATTAATTATTGGTAAAAATTTCTGAATAGATGTTGTTGAAATAAATATTAGATAACTTTCCTTTACAGCTAATGATTTCCTGCAGAACCACAATACGCCAAAATAATATGCAGAATTTTCTAGCTTATAAGACGCATATCTATAAACTGCTGATTCCAACCGCTTTTTAAAAACTGAAGCGTCCTTCTTATCAAGTATTTTCAAGATTGTATGGTCAAAAAAAACTGTAATATTCTTCTCTTTAAAGCCTAATCGCTTTAATTCTAGAATGATATTCTCAATTAACTCCAGTTTCGAAGGTTCTTCACTATCGTCTAAAATGCTTTTTCCATCAACCACAACAAACAGTTCTGGGGCTTTAAACGGTGTGGGCCAATTTTTCCACTTATTTTCAAAGTAATAAAGGTCAAAAAAATAGGTTCCATCAAATAAGGGGTCTTTCTCAACTCTCAAAATCGTTTTAGATATTGCAGGCCATAAAATATTTTCCCTGCCTTCCTTTTTTTTTTCTATTAGATTATCTCTTTGCAGTTCATTCAAGTACTGGGTAGCTAGACTCTTTGATAGTCCTAATTCTTCTCTTAAATCTTTCTGATAAATTCCCAGATGCAGTCCATTTTTCTGAATCGCCAATAATATCTTATCATTCGATTTTGAACGTTTTGGAGGCATTTGAATATTTCCGTAAGAGTGAAATAATTTTGTTAAAAGTTTAGAGACATTAGCTGATAGTAAAAAGATCTCCTTATAAACTAGTAAGATACTCGTTTTCCGACACAAAAACACTTTTGTACTGAATATCCTCAAAGTGTGGTAGGATTACGTATAATTATGGAATAAAATCTCACACATAATGGTAGGATATATTATGATTCAAACAGATGAAGGAATTTTTATTCGCAATGACGATGTAGACAATTATGCCACATACTTTCTACACGTTGTAATGCTAGGTAAAACATTAAAACCCCCCTGGAAAAGTACTGTTTTATCAAGTAATAAGGGGTATCCTATTGAGCAGATACTATTAATAACAAAGATTAGAGAAAAAGGCGAAGTAGATTCTTGTAATATTGTAAACCAATTTAAGGAAAAGGTCGAAGATTCGGAGATTTGGTCTAATATACAAGTCCATCATCGCGAGATTTCAGGATTTGGTGGAGAACAGACAATATATGAAATCTTTCAGCATACTATAAATATCCACCATTTAAATCAAAAGCTTGGTATTTTCTTCAATACTACTGGAGGTCCATTTGAAATAATCGTAGGTAGAGTTGCGGAATATACTCTATCATACAGCGACGAAACCCAGAAACTCATTCTTCCTAGGGGTTTTCGTGGTAAAAAAGCGATTGGCTTTGCACATTCTATTCGCGATCCAAAAACTCACTCTATTATACAAACCTGTGAAGATAAAATTAAACCCCCATTTAAACCAAATAACGACCAACTCCAGATTCTTTCTTTTGTTAATGAGGCATCTAGAGAGTCACTCGGAATGTATGCAACAAAAATAAAGGAGAAGTTTGGACCTGAAATGACTTGGGAAAAATTAAAAGATCATTTAGAAATTTTGGAAAACTACGAGCTAATAAATCCCCCAATCGGATCCCCAGATGATAAAAGATTAAAAATATATTCCATAACAAATCTAGGAACTACCGAAGTTAGGATTTATAGGTTTATCCACAGTAAGGCGAGTGGTTCGCATTAATTGTTCTACATTGAACTAGATAATAATCTCCCGGAAAAATAATTCTGGTGAGTCTAGATATTTTTCGTACTGGAAAACAATACTCACCATACCAAATATTCCTTTTTCCAAAGCGTTATTTTATGGACGTAATGTTATCTTACCCTTGATAAGAAATATTAAAATATCAAGATTTCTTCACCTCAACCAATATATTTTGAATTGGGAGAGTAATTTGCGAAATCTCTATTTTTGAATTGAAAATCTGAGGATTATTTATAAGTAAGTCCCCTTTTACTACCATAACCGTTTAAAAATTGGTGATTTTATGGTAGAGAGTGCAGATGAAAAAATTTCAGATTTAGTAGGGAACTTTGAAGTAGAAGATTGGAACCTTTTTCCTTTTCTTTTCCTGAATCTCCTTGATGATACGTTAAACATCATTGAACTGGTGATTTATGAAAACGACATTTTTACAATGAGAATTCGCGAAGCGGAAGAGTCTAGTAGTGATCTAATAAGTTTTTTCGATGAAGATGAAACAAATAATTCTTCGAGAGGATTTATGGAATGGTGATAGTTACAAGGAGGAAATTTTGAAATGAAAAACCTTGGAGCCACATTAGTGGAGGAAGAGCAAAAGACGATTGCAAAATACTATTTCCTCAAAACTAAAGAGCTGGAGCTACTAGCAAGGATTTTCCCCCATATCCCCGAAGTAGATTTAGAGGCAAAAGGATATACCACTTTATGTAACGATGCTTTTAGTATTGAATCTCGGAGACACTGGGAAGCTAGCAAGAAATTGTTAGATTATCTAGCTGGACCATCCCATGATATCCCGTTATTATTAACATATATAACTAAAGTGGGGACTAAATATTATTTCAATCCTGAAGCATTGAAAATATTAGGTATTATAAAGCCTCAAAAAGCCCCTTATCCAAAATCCAACCAACATCAAAAAAAGGAAACCTCTGAAACTACCTTAGAAGCGTTTAACAAAGACTTGCTTACTGTTGCACAGGTATGGGATGGGAAACTTCCCAGAGTCCAGATTGGTGAATTCACAAAAGAAGATCGTCTGACACTCGAAAGGGAACGTTTTGGTACTGTCAAGGCTATTTGCCAACGGTTGGCTGGTACGTTTTACCAAGATAACCTTAGTCCCACTATTAGAACGTTGTGGAGTAGTGATGGGAAAATAAAGGGAGTTGTGATATCGGCAGAGGGCTTAGATCTTTTTCTTTGGGTCATCCACGACCGCAGAGCAAAGAACCATGATAAGGATCGAATCGTCCTGCGTCTTCGCAGTACCAAGGTTCGCCCCTTACTACAATATTCGAATTTTTGGGTGCTATTGATCCGTGAACCGTATTGGGACGATTTGGGTTCAGCTGATCGGGAAAATTTGGAAAGAAAATATACTAAACAGGGACGTATTAAAAAGTTTAATGAGATAATACATCGAAATAAACTCTCTTTTACGGCAATGATCCCCTTAAACTCTCATAAGTTTATTAATTTCCTTGGATGGAACCCTAGAAGTGACTTCGTGCAATTTAAACTCAGAGATGTTGAGTTATTTGGCCAGAAAAATGGTTTATGGACTAAAAAATTCACGTTTGACAAATTTGGTGACGTCCTACCACAAATGATTCCAAATCTACAACAGTGTGTAAATTATCAAAAAACTCAGAAATTTAAACAGTTATCTCCTATGTCTCCAATTAAAATTACAGAACCGAAAGAAAATCAAAAACCTAATTCCAGACTCTTTCGGACTCTACTGAAAAATACGGTTGAAACCGCTTTTAGAAAGGTTCCGACAAATCGCCCCATTACCACACAAGAATTCGTACAAGCGATAGGATATTCCGAAGATGAAGCTAAAGCAGTGATGGAATATGCACTCGAAAATGGTATTATTCGCCTTAACATGAACCAGACACCTGAGAAAAGTATTAGGGTAAAAGAGAAAATGAATAGGGGTTGAAAATGTCTTCGATAAAACAGAAAATATCTAATACGCTAAAAAAATCGGACGAGTATCCGGCACTCGCAATTAGTCAGGGAGTTCTTTGCCATTATTTTTTACAAAGAGGCAGCCTCTCCCAGTCCTACCAACTGCAACTAATGAAAATGCTGGACGTATTTTACAAACTAAAAACATTAGGGCGAGAAATTTCAAGGGGGGAATTTTCCAGACAATTTAATGCTACATGGACTGAAACAAAGCACTGGTTTGAACATCTGCGGGAGGCGGGACTGATTCAATCATTTCAAACTCCCAATAAAATTCTTTGGAAAACGACTCTAGTGTCTTATAGAATGGGATTAGATGAACTCGACTATTTTGAGGTGACTCCAGAATTTAATAAATCGGTTTTACACTGTTCTGATCCAAACCTGTTACGTTTATGTTATGATTTTGTGCAGAGTTTAAGTCAAGAAAAAGGGATTCAGATCCAGTATGAGATTAAAGGTGATAAACTTTTAATTACATCAACTGAAAACAAGGCAATCACGATTTCTACAGGGGATTCAACAAAGTCGACTGCCAATATACCCAAACTCAAAGAGCTCCCGCCTCCCCAGAAGCCCATTCAACAGCAAAAGCTGAATATAGAACCCACGGAAAAAACTAGTAAAATTACACATAGGAATCTAAAAAAAATTAAAGAGAAACCAAAGAGAACTCCATCACTTGAAACCAAAGAGAACTCCCTCCTACCCCAAAAATATCCTATTAAACCACTGGCCGATGCGTTCTCTCAGTTACCACAATCCGCAAAGGAGGAAATAACCTATATCTTAAGATATTATCTCCCTACACACCAGCGAAAAGCGGGAAAAAACCACGCACGACAGAAAAAAACCCTAAAAACCATGGGACAATCACTGGGTTACCATGTCTCCTATGAATATACCCGATACAAATTGCGGGCGGACGAAGTCTGGCGGAGGGATAAGGATGTTGAGGTTGTAATAGAGATAGAAACCAAGGATGGGTATTTAAAAGATATAATTACAATCGCAATTTTTGATCCATTATATGGGATTCTAGTGTTAGAGCGTTCCACAAACGAGGTTGTGGATACTATTCACGCCATCCTCCGTCACCTTCAGATCAACATTACTTTTCTCATAATTAACATGCAGAGCCATAAAGCATTCCTAATTCACAAGGATTTCAAGGAATTCGCCTATGATCTCGATAAGCAAATCAGATATAACCGCGACGAATAAATTTAATTGAATTGAGGCCCTCCTATTGAAGTTGAAGCTCGAGGAAATTATGCGGTCTCCGGGACGAGTTCGGGTCTTGGAGGTGATGGTGGAAGCAGGCGAGCTGAATATTAGTGAAATCGCTCGGCGCACTAGTCTGGATCACGAAATTGCGGATAAATATTTGATTTCTTTTGTTCAAAAGGATATCTTAGAAGAGAATCGGTTTGGACGCATTCGCATCTTCCGCTGGAGGCGGGATGATGATAACGCTCGATTAATATTCGATTTTATCGAGAAATGGCATATTCTAAATTCATAATCCAATTTTTTTTGTGAAGATAACTAGATTTTAGGGTAGTTTTTAGTAAATTCTTCAAAAAAGTCGAAGAACTTCTTAATAGCACGAGCGAGGGGGTTCTCGATCTTCAAGCGATAGATCTTAATGCGCCCATAATTCTTTTCCTCCACGATTTCAGTTGCCTTGAATACGTCTAGGGCTTGCGATAGTTGGGGGTAGTCGACCTTTGTTTGTTTTCGGATTGCCGTGATATTCAATTCACCCTCTTTAACGAGGAGAGCTAAAATTCTTACTCGTCCCCTATTTGCTAGTATTATTTCAGGCAATATTATATTAGGGGAACAGAGGAACCCACGGTAAGGATCTTCATAGAGGAGTGCCATGATTTTATCAAAAGTA
Organism: Candidatus Helarchaeota archaeon; assembly: GCA_016840125.1. The sequence goes on from JAEOSY010000611.1 coordinate 6,116, forward strand.
CTCAGTAATTCCATTCGATCAGAAAGAGAAATGACTTCTTTCATACTCTTATCGATAAAATATCGATCGCGGCATTTCTTGAATCTTTTGTAAGTCGTTGACCGGCATTGTAAGGTAAACCTCCTTATTATTTGATCTTGTGGATATGAACCACCAGTAAATAACCATCCCCATACACGAGTTAGCTTGATTCTCATCCAATTTTGTTCTTTTCTTTCCATTAAACGTTTAAATTCTATTCTCCAATCGTCTAGTTTACTCATCTTAGTTTCATTGCTCACTTTCATACACCCAACCTTCAAATTTCGAATTTAAATATAGTCTTTGAAAATAGTATAAAAACTCAAAATATTTCCAATGCTCAGAATTTGAAACCTACTATGCAAATCTTATCTTCAAGATACTACAAAGTAGCATAGAACGAGATCACCCATCTCTGTTTTTATATTAAAATTCCAATACATGCACTTTTTAGTAATACGTTTGTATACGAATACTTTCAGGTATCAGACTTCAGTATGGAGATCAAGTCTCTACGTGGGATTTACCATACATTCACCAGACACATCCGCCATTCGAGATGGTGCTAAGCCCACTAAAAGATTTTCATCCAGATAAAATGAATCTATTATAGAAATTAAGCTCGTAAGACTAACAAAAAAAATAAGCCTTATGGTGTGGTAAGCGCTGAACTGTCTGGCAAGTTGCGATCCCAAGCAAACGCGGAAGCTCTACAATATCTGTCGCTTCTACAAAAATTACCCACCATATGAAAGCTGGCTACATGAAACGATGAATACGCGACCCCTTTTAAAAAATATCAAAACATTCCTAAACCAAAGCGAGGAGATTCCCGAGGATCTCACGGTTGAATTTACAATTCTTCTGGTTTATCGGCGAGATGGGGGAAGGCAACTCTTTCTGCCAGGCACCACCAAGCTTCGTATCGTGGAAAGCTTCCTACAGCTATTCCATAGCTATAGAATTGATTTCCAGACTCAACCTACAGAGGGATTACATGATCTGCTCACTATTTCTATTCAGCTTACGAGGGCGCAGGAGCCCGCTACCCAGAAATTATCGAACACATGGTTGAGATATCAAATCTTCAATGTCCTATGGAATGCATTGAGAAATAAATGGTTGAGAAGGGGTCAGTTTATTCTGGTCACATTGAAAAGCAAAGAGTCTAGCTTTGATTGGATGACAATTACCCAGAATTCTGCGCTCTGGAGACTCATCGAGTATAAAATGAAACACTATAAGAAGTTTAATGCCGAACTACTCTTTCGAAAGCAATTTCCACGCCCGCCCATCAGCAGGAAGGATTTCTCAAAGATAGAAGAGTATTATGAGGCAGTCGGACCGTACATCATCGCATATTCTGCGGGGCATCACGTTAGCGCCGCGAGACTGAATCCTGATACCCCTACTGGCTATCCCGTGCGTATTATTCGGAATGTGAAAGAAGTATATGGGACAGAAGTCTTTAGAAAAAAGCTACAATTCCGCACCTCAGAGCAATTTTTGGAACACGTCCATGAATTGGAACTCCTTTCAGTAATACCCAATTCACACAGAGCTTCTGAAAACTTTGTGAGAGCAATAATCATCGATCTTGATTGTTCATGGAATACTCATTTTTCGCAATTACGCGACAGACTTGAAGACTACTCCTTCTTTCTGAGCAATAACTCGATTGGCCATTATATTACCTCTACGGGTTCAGGGATGGGATTTCACGTATATATCCCGGTTTCTGAATTTAAGGAAGTCAGCATTATCCTCCCACGAACCCTCCAATGGGAAACCCTGCTCTCGCGTCGGAAGGCAGACATCCAATTCCTCGCGGCCCATGATTACATTGAGCTGATTAACATATTTTATAGCACAGTCTCGTCTCTTGGACCTATTGCGCCACACAGCTGCATTTTTGACCTCGACGCTCGCAGGGACACCATTCTATTTGACCTCCGGGCTGGTAGAAACGTCGGGGCGCGCGTCTGTAGTAGTCTAAACGAGTCTACTCTTTGCGTCTGTAGAATATGGGAGCTAGAATCCATTCCTTATCGTTCAAAAGAGTTGCTACGGCAAAGTGAAATGGAATTTGTTCTACAAGATGATTTGCGTTGCCTTGATCTACCCCATATCTCCCAGAAACAGCGGGAGGAAAACACCCGGACCCTTAGTGATTTGGCTTGGTTGCATAGGAACTTGCTTTTTGATTTTTATAAGCTGGGGTATCGCCGGTTCTTCAAAAAACATAAAAGGCACTTATAGGAGGTATTTTGATTGGATATTAACCTTGATAAAATGACGGAGATTGAGTTAGAGCAACTCAGCAATGTGCTTTTTGATATACTTTTAGAACTCGTTCATGAGCTTGAGAACATTGAACAGGAAACCCTCTCTCTAATGGGTTTTGTCTAATTTCTAGTAAAAAACTTCCACCTCTAAACTTTTTTTTAAGTAGGGAAAATCATTTTCCTCTTTCCAGTAAAGGGAAAGAAATCGAGGTTAATTTTTCCCTTCCGAGGGAAAATGATTTTTTCTTCCCTAATAGAGGGAAAAAGATCATGATAATTTTTTCCTTGCAGAGGAAAAATATTTTTCCCATCTCTAGTAGAGGGAAAGAAATTATGATAGATTTTTCAAAATGAATTCATTCCAACTAGATCAGAAATGCAAGGGGAATCTTTGTGTCGGAAGTGATCGATTGAAACGTGCCTGCCTCAATAAGTTCCGCCAGCTTGTCACTCAGGTGGATGAAAGTTGGGATTTTTTGACGATGTGGAAAGGATGCAACCTCCGTCTGCTTGGCTAGGTAGGTACCCAAGTAGATGAGATCTCGCGTATCATACCTCAAATCCGCCGTCCCCCACTCATATTTGAATTTCACAGCTCTCCATATCCCGTGCTGGAGATCAGTTTCGTGGGGAAATAAATGGATAGCGTCATCAGGAGTCACCAGACCACTATTTTTAGGGCTCTTTGCTTCGTAGTAATCTTTCTTATACTTGCGTTTCAACCGAAAAGCGATCAGCTTGTCTCGCTTCAAAATACTGAAAGCGATTAGATGCACGTTAAGATTTGCTTGGATTTCTTGGATCTGCTTCGTCTCATCATATTGATAGTAGTTGTCCTTGAAGATAATGACCACATCCCACTGGTACTCTTGGATAAGCTTTTTCAAGGTGGCACCTAAATTTCGGAGCGCATCATTCCGAGTAACCCCTGGTTTGGTAATATAGGCATCCGTCTGAGAAATTCCACCAGTCCCTGCAATGATAATCCCTGCGGTGCTGCGCTCATACCCGGCGAAGTCGTAGAATAGGAAGCCAGGCTTTTTGTAATTCCGTAGGAAGTCGACATCAAGGTCGACATCGTAAATAGTCCCCCCATATTTGGGGATGAGGTGCGCAAATAAGGAGTAGCACATAGCGTAGAAGGTTGTATCCCGTTTGAAGGTCTTATACTGAAAATGTATAATCTGCTTCCTATACTTGGCTGCGAACTTAAATCCCCAATTATAGACTAAGTCTTTATCGTATTTCGAGATCTGGTGAGTGATCTCATCGGGGAGAACCATTATGAGGAGGTCTGCGCCCCACCGAACTGCTTTTTGGAAGCGACTATGGTAAGGGCGCACATCCTCCAGATCCTCCTTACCGGGATGGATCGTGACATGGTCCTCTGGAAGGAGGAATGTTTTCACTTCCACATTGTCCAAAGGGTAGTTGAAGAAGTCATACATGCGGGGGAGAACTTTGTCACAATATTTGATGGGGCTCTTCTCACTTTCCCGTCTTTTCCGCTTAGGGTCGATGATCTCAAAATCCCCCGTCAAAACCCCTTTGATCAGTTTATAACTAGGAACAACGACCTCCTCAGGGTTCACAGGATTTGTATGAGAGGGCGGAGCAATGATCGCAATTTTAAGGGGAGATGGGAATTGATTTGCAGGCCCCCAAAGATGGATACTTTTCCACTTTCTACCCCTTTTAGTGGGTTTTATGGATATATAGTGGGGGCTCGTCTTTTTTCCCATATTCTCTCCTGAAATAAGTAATTGGAGAATACTCCCTCCTTGGAGGGATAAGGGCTCCAAGTCTGCCCCCTGGCGGATTTTAATGGGGAGTTGGGGTAGGTTGATGATCTCAAATGCCTTCGTATCGGCAGGTCCCCGAGTTGGCAGAAAGAGATCCAAATTACTCTTTTGACGGACGGGTATTTTTTCCAATGGTCCCTTGACCTTAATCGGTTTGGTAGTCTGACCGACAAGCACGTCCAAGTCCTTGAGCACGTATTCAAGAAATTTGACCAAAGTATAGATGATACCCGCCTTAAGGCTAGTGGGTTTAATTTGCGTGAACTTGGTATAAAGTTTGTCCATATCATAATTCGAGAGATCGATGATTTTTTCAAAAAATTTTATATTATTGAAGTCAATGATTGGGACTACATATCTCGGTAAGGCCAAAAACTCCCGATATCGGCTTGTCCGTGCCCTGAAGTGCGTTTCTAAGCCAACTAATCCATCCCTCTCGGCCATTTCAACGAATTTACGCCGCTTCTCATCATCCAAGACTACGCCCTGCCCCTCTAGAAAACTCATGGCAGAGTTAATATCACTCTCGGTGGGTTGTGTTATCCATCGATTGAAATGGAATGCTGAAATACCCTTTGGAGTAGCTTTCTTGTAGGGTATGAAGGGTAAGTAGTAGTTGAAGAGAACTCGCTTCTTAACTCCCTTCCTCTTTATCAATTGCATGAACTTGGGAGTAAACCGCTTCCTCAAGAGTTTCAGATTAACCTCTTGGTTGACCATCATCTTCGTCTTGAAATCAATTTCCAAAAACCCCTTTCCATACCCCACACGAGGATATAGTAGTAGTCGCCGCCTCGGGAGGAAGAGGGGTATTTTTCTTTTCGATTTATCTTTGTTTCGGAGTAAATTCTGTTTTATCTGTTCCCCATCAATGTGAATGTTCTCGAGAACGCCCGCCCGTAATGTGGGATCGAGCCAAGTGGGTAAAAACCTGCGTAATGGCTCAATATCCTTGATCTCAAGTGCTAACTCTCCTTTGCTGTATGTAAGCGCTATCCCCGGATGGGCTGCGAGCCGGGTGTAAATTGCATTCTTCCATATACCATTCACGGCGAAGACGTGTTTATTATTGTATAGGTTGAGCGGGGAATCTTGTTGGGTCTGCTGAACCTTGTAGGTAATTTCAATGTCATTGACCTTAATTACATGCTCTCCGTCGATCCCATCACCAATTGCATACATCACATACGCCTCACGGTTTTCATCCCAGTCAAGGAAGAAGCTTCCTAGCAGTCCTTGTCGAATCAGATCTTGGTTCATAACATTGATTAACTGCTCATAGACCACGTCCGGTGGAATATCCCCAAATTGTACACGATAGATATTATAGCGTAAATCCACTCCGAAACTCGGTGTTACGTCCCGTAGCAGCATGTAATTATATGTGTTACCCATCTTTAAACCAACTTCCATATAATCTATTATTTTCCTTCATATAAAACAACTTTCCACGATAATCCTGCTTCCGTAATAGGATCCCATAGTATTCTCCATCATAATCCAAAATTAACGATGGATACTTGGCAGCTATGATAGTGCCTTCTATATGGCGCACCTTATATTTCTTCGCCAGCCCGAATTGAAAGGGGTTTTTACTCAGCTTATCCTTGTTAAGGAGTAGTTGTGAGGGATCCTCCCTCAGCTTGGCAACGACACCCCGATTAACTAAATGATTGTAGTTTGGGACAAATCCATCGTGTGACTCTACCTCTATATCTAACCTATTCATACAAATATTTTTGACCTTTTCAACTACATTCCCTAGCTTTCTGAGGAGGATCCGCCCATCTTCTAGAATCCCAAGTAATGTATTTCTGATATTTCTCTCAGAGAAGACTCCCTGTACGTTATTCATTCCTTTACGTGTGGGAAATCCTTGACTTGAAAAGGCGGCTGGAGACGCTGCCGCCACTTCCCGTTCAATCTGGATCACTTCTACTTTTGAAAAGGATCCACCCCCCTCCTTATAGAAGGGGATTGCTGCATTGTATCCCCCTTCAATAATTCTCTTCGAGAAACGTGCATCGGTGGTTATACCAATTTTAAATTTATGATTTTCAGTATAGGCTGCAATGTAGAAAATATTGCGCGAAGAACAGATAGTTTTCCAATCGATACAATTTTTACATCTCGTTAGCGTGTCCTCATCAATGTCGAGGTTCCCCAAAGCACAAGAATAGGGGGAAGCTTGGTCACATGACTCGCACAACGCATACTTCTTTGGTCTCGCCTGCCTGATGAACGCACCACAAAATCGACACCGCCTAAACTTTTCAGCGGTTATCACATCCATACTGATACGCCCATTAAGAGTGAGGGGGTATCTTTCAGGGATTTTGCTTGGCCCAACTGTAATGTTGTAGGTCCAAGGGCGGCGTGGATCGAAATCCCACGGATTTTGAGAGACGCGATTTCTTGCTATAAAGACGTCTTTAATGTACAGATTGGAATAAAAACTCATTTCAATCCCCTTTGTAGAGATGTGAGTGAGATGTAATAGAAGTTCCTAAGGCGCCAATGTCAAACTGTTCTGATAAGATCCGCTTTATCGCGAATCGGGAGAGGTTCCACTTTGATTCAAGCTGCCAAGGTGTATAGTAGATGCGCTGGAGAAGGTTCAGTTGATTATACCTCGCCAAATTCAACTTGTAGACGAGCTCATTGACTTGGTTCCAGTCCTCATAGAAGGGGAGTAGCCCTCTCTTTGCCGCACTCAGGAATAGGATCTCACTCAAACGTGTCATAGACATGTCACTCTGAAGCGATGCCGATATAGCTCCTAACTCATGAATATCTTCTAGGTAGGGCATGATCATAGCAGGGGTGCGGGTTAAAAACCCCGAAATCCGTTCTCCCAATGGAGTAATATATTCATCATTCATGAAACCATACGTCTCAAGGTCTGTATAGGTGGAACTTAAGCTTTCAGGACCAACGCGCAGGACGTTTGGGATGTCCGGGCGCTCAAAAAAATCTCGCGGCACATGTGGATGACTCAGGAGGAAGAAAGTACCAGCTTCTGAAAAGGGTTTGTTCTCAAAGTAGTCAAAGAGGAATTCTATATGCCCTGGCTCAATTGTCACGATATTATAGCGTTCGTGAGCTATATTTGAGGAAAGGGGATCGAAGAGAGCATAATTTTCCGACCGCTGGACCAACTTTTTTCTCATACCGCGCTCTTGAGTAGTGCTCAATCGAACATTGATGATATGGGGAGCTGCTTTCTTGGGAATGTTGCTCCTAAATGGAGTAAACCCCCGGACGGCACCATCAAAAAATCGACGTTTTTGATCATACGGGATATCTAGATCGTACTCCTCGATCAGGCTGGAGATGTATGTCTTGGGGGAGACTCGGTCGACCAAACCGATTTTGTTCAATTTCAAGAGCAGGGACTCCCATCGATCTTCACTCAGGTTTATCTCGAAAGTATCTAAGGCATATCGTTTTAAATCCGCAATGGAAGTAGGGTTGATGGTCATGATGTTGGCGAGTAAGAGGCAGGTCTCATCCACTGAAAATTGCGTGGGCTGGCTCAGCGGCTCTATTGGAAGGAATGCAGGGAGCTCGCCTTGATATTTATGGATGAGACTGTCCTTGGTCTTTTTAAAAATACTTTTCAATTGGGGTATGTATTCCCTCCCCAGATCCATATCCCCGAATGCAAAGGTGGAGCAAGAATTCATGCTGGCCCTGAAAAGTGCAGTTTCTGGATATGAAACTAGAGAAGCTGCATACCGCAAGAAATCCGAATATTTTGAGGAAGTCATCATTAAACGCACTTTACTTCAATTCTTGACATAATTTCTTAACACTAGATTCTAGATATATAAATGATATAAAAGTGTTGTGTATGAGAATTAGGAGTCCCTCTCAAATTATTAAAGAGCGATTTAGTAACCTTAATTAAGGAATAAGTAGATCTAGACCGACAATATCTAATTATAGATCCCTGTTTAATCTAGCTAACCTCCTTTTACAACACTTAAGCAAGATCCACCCGAAGACTCTGGTATTTAATTGAATCCCAGTTTAAATGATCATGCGTGCCAGAGTTTTTGCCTTGTTGAAATGGAAGAATGCGTACATTGTCCCCACTGTTCAGCTGCAGTTAATGCTATTGATTTTAATTATTGAAAAGGGATAGTAATATTTAATTTCAGTCAAGGAATTTTACGAATGAGGTCGAATTATGAAATCTTTAAAATTATCAGATTTTGCCAAAATTTCCGATTGTACCATCTCAAGCAGTGAATGCGAGATTACGCTTGAGAGTGCACATTGTTTTCAATACTCGGGTAAAACTAATCTCTTAATTGTCCCACAAGAGAAATTTCCTTTCTTCTCGGTATATAACACACAATCGAAAGCTCAACAAATTCCCAACTGGCCCATTGATTTATCCAACAAGTCTACTCCCGAAGTCATTTTGATCACCAAACGATTTTTAGCAATCAGTATTGAATTTGGAAATTATCACCTCTTCTCACTGCCGGATTTAAACTATATCAAAATGTTAGACTATACTCTAGAAGGATCTTGGAAAGGAGCTTCTTTTAATGAATGTTTCTATTTTGTAGATGATTCCTCTTACGGGGAGGAGGAGTGCTCCATTGATGTTTACGATCCACAGAAAGATATTACCTTGGAACGAACAAAACTCGGGATACGTGACTTCAATCATTTCATTGAAAATAAAGATGATTATTTTGAAAGTTTTTGGATTGAATGCTTCGGCGTCAATGAATCGTTTTATTGGTTGTTTCTAGTAACTTTCGATAAGAAGGAGAAAGAAGGGCGATATGATGCAATCTTTGACCGGCGAAAAGGGGAGGTCTGTCATTTTTCA
>JAEOSY010000612.1 GCA_016840125.1 Candidatus Helarchaeota archaeon
ATTTTCATTAATTTAAAGTTTTCAATTTATGAGTCAAGCGAAAATAGTAAAATTTAGTTATAGTTGAATTTAAGAGATTTTAAATCTTTTATAGGAGACTAGATTCGGGATGCAGCATTAATTCGATTAAGAGCGCGTAACAGTGCCAATTCTGCTCTCTTTAAATCGATACCCTCTCTATCTTTTATTCTTTTTTTAGCTTTATCGGCTGCCTCTGAGGCCCTTTCTAAATCAATCTCTTCTGCCCACTCAGCAGTCTCCACAATAATATTTAGTTCATTATCTTTGACTTCTAAAAGACCACCACTTGTCGCCATATAACGCTTTGCCTCTGAAATATCAAACCGTATTAATCCAATATTTAAATTGGCTACCATTGCAGCATGGTCCGGTAATATCTGGAATTCACCATCAACTCCTGGTGCCGTACATGAATTGGCTGCACCTGAAAAAATATTACCCAGTGGTGTTACCACTTCAATTTGTAAGGTTGACATTACTAACTCCCCTAATTTTCGGCATGCATGTGAAAATCTTAAGCTTGATATAATTGATTAAATGGTGTCAACCCAACCCCATTTTTTTAGCATCCTCAATAACTTCTTCGATATTACCTTTCATATAAAATGCCTGTTCAGGGATGTCATCGTAATCACCATTCACAATACCTTTAAATCCACGAATGGTATCCTCAAGTTTGACATATTTCCCAGGTGTTGCCGTGAACTCTTCGGCTACAAAAAAAGGTTGCGACAAATATCTTTGAATTTTTCGGGCACGTGCTACCACGATCTTGTCTTCTTCTGAAAGTTCATCCATACCTAAAATAGCAATAATGTCCTGTAAATCATTATATTTTTGTAAAATTTCCTGTACGGCTTTTGCTGTGAAATAATGTTCATCACCCACTATTCTTGGATCCAAAATACGAGAAGTAGAGTCCAACGGATCCACAGCCGGATATATTCCCAGCTCAACTATCTGCCGAGAAAGAACGGTTGTAGCATCCAAGTGTCCAAAAGTAGTCGCTGGAGCAGGATCGGTGAGGTCATCTGCCGGGACATATATGGCTTGCACAGATGTGATAGAACCTTTTTTTGTGGAGGTAATTCTCTCTTGCAACTCACCCATTTCTGTGGCCAACGTTGGTTGATAACCAACCGCTGAAGGCATTCTACCTAAGAGTGCTGATACTTCGGAACCTGCTTGTGTAAAACGAAAAATATTGTCGATAAATAAAAGAACATCCTTTTGTTCTTCATCTCGAAAATATTCTGCCACAGTTAACCCAGAAAGACCAACCCTTTGGCGTGCTCCCGGAGGTTCATTCATTTGTCCAAATACTAAAGCCGTTTTTTCTAGAACACCCGATTCTTTCATCTCAAGCCATAAATCATTTCCTTCACGCGTGCGTTCCCCTACACCAGAGAACACCGAGAATCCTCCATGCTCTGTGGCAATATTACGAATCAGTTCCATAATAATAACTGTTTTACCTACACCAGCCCCCCCAAAGAGTCCCGTCTTTCCCCCTTTTGAATACGGCTCCAGTAAATCGATAACTTTAATACCGGTTTCCAGTATCTCCGCACTCGTGCTTAGATCTTCATATTTAGGCGCCTTGCGATGTATAGGATATCTTTTTTTTGTCTTTATTTCACCTAATTTATCGATTGGATTTCCGACAACATTCATTAAGCGACCCAAAACTTCAGGGCCAACCGGTATAGAAATCTCATCACCCGTGTCAACAGCTTCCATGCCACGGACAAGTCCATCTGTAGAATCCATGGCAACAGATCTGACAATGTTTTCACCCAAATGCTGTTGCACCTCTAAGATCAATTCGCTTTCATCTGATCTTATAATCTTAATAGCATTAAAAATGGCAGGAAGTTCGCCTTCTCTAAATTCAAGATCGACGACAGGTCCAATAATCTGACTAATTTTCCCCTTGTGCATTTTGGTTCCTTTTTAATTTTATTTCTCTTTTAACGCTTCAGCACCGCCAACGATTTCAGATATTTCTTTTGTTATGGCTGCTTGGCGGGTACGATTGTATGTCAAGGTTAAAGAAGCTATGAGTTCTTCTGCATTATCTGTTGCGTTTTCCATTGCCGTCATTCGAGCGCCTTGTTCTGCAGCATTACTTTCAAGTAACACTTTCCACAGATGAAAATTCAAATGTTTTGGTATTAATAAATCTAAAATATCTTGTTTACTGGGTTCATAGAGAAAATCGATTTGAGCTTTTGATTCCACCATCTCTTCATTTGGAATGAAAGGGAGGAACTGTTCTGAGGTAATGTTTTGCTGTACGGCTGATTTAAATTGATTATACACTATATCAATTTTATCGGCACTACCGTCTTTATATGCAGTTACCAGTTTGGAAACAATTTCTATAGCATCTTCAAAATTAAGATTGTTGAAGAAATTAATTTTATGATCAAAAACTTGATAATCGCGGCGACTAAAATACTCATAGCCTTTCCTACCCACAAGCATGACTTGTGTTTCAACCTCTTTGTAATTTTGTACCAGATTTGCGCCGTAACGAATCAAATTATTATTAAAACCACCACAAAGCCCTCTATCTGCTGTAACAATCACTATTAAAACTTTCTCAATGGGTCTTCTCTGAAGTAACGGATTTTGGCTTGTTTCTATCATAGCCGTCATATGGCCAATAGTATCTGCGAGCTTTTGAGCATAAGGTCGAGTTGCCAATATTCTCTCTTGAGCTTTACGTAATTTAGCCGCAGCCACCATTTTCATCGCCTTTGTAATTTGTTGTGTACTTTTAACACTGGCAATTCTGCGCCGTATCTGCCTCAGAGTGGCCATTACTATTCCTCTTCTTTAAAGAGCTTCTTAAAATCTTCCAAAACTTTAATTAATTCGTTTTGTATTTCATCATCCAAGATCTTCCGCTCTGCTATTTTTTGAAATAATTCCGGACATTTTGTATCAAAATAAGCTAAAAATTCTTTTTCAAAACGTTGCACATTTTCCACAGCTATAGAATCAATGTATCCATTTGTCGCTGCAAATATAACTACGATCTGTTGTTC
>JAEOSY010000613.1 GCA_016840125.1 Candidatus Helarchaeota archaeon
ATTTATAAAAGGTTTTTATAGATTGTATAGTTTAATACACATCCTGAAAAAGTAGGTGAAGAGATGAATTTACTTGAAATATCTAATATTTTATCGAAAGAAGATGTCACTCATTTGATTAATCGTTTATATAAAAGAGTTGGGAATATAAGTAAAATTGCAGAAGAGACAGAACTTAGTAGAAAAACTATTTACAAATATTTACGAGGAAAAATTAAAGACGTAAAGGAAGATACGAAATTCCGTATTATTGGTGCATCCTTGCTATATAACAAGGAATATACCTTAACTTTCATTCTAACCCGTTTAGAAACCTTATTATCAAGTGTTGCCTATACGAGTATCGGTTTCTTATATAAAAGGCTTATAGAATCAGAAACATTCGATAAATTTGAACCTTTATACTCAAAACTTCTTAAAATATATCAAGAAAATCAATATTTCTTAGCCAAAAATTTTCAAACCGAAGTTAACAATATCATAGATACTATTAGATCAGAGAAAAGTCATTTTGTCCAAGCTTATCAACTAAGTAATTTGAAAGATCAAACTACACTTCTCCGCTCTGACATAACGGATGATTTGTTTATTGATGCACAAAAATCTTTACAAAGAGCTCGAAACCTCTTCCCTTCATCTATGTTATTACAAAGCACAGATGAAACTAGTTTTCAACTAAACGCGCCAATTGGGGGAAATACATGAAATACCCAGATATAATGAAGGATTATTTTGTTAGAGAATTAGAAATAGTTATAAAAAAAGTTGAAGAAACACCAAATCAATTAGAAATAGTGTACTTTTTAAGTGCGGTAAGTGCCTCCCTTAATAGAATTATAAATATAGAATATAACAAAGATGTTTTATTTCTAGAAAGGACATTCAAATATTGTCATGGTGAAATAGATAATTATTTGAAAAGGTCTATTCAAAGGCTCGGTGGAATACCGCTACCACGTCCCCCACAACCTCAGAGACAAAGTGAATTACCTATTCCTGATTCAGTTCCCCCCGAAGAAGAAATTGAACTGGCCCAACAATTAATCGCAACCAAAAATCTCCCCCTGACATTAATTGATCCAAAATTTTTTGACAACATAATTGTTAATCTCAAAAAATTTAAGATTGCAATTGAAAAAGACGAGGATGTTATTGAACCTCTAAAGTATTTAGTTGAATTAGCTTACACACTATTAGGGAATGGCAGGTATTTACTCGAAAAAGGAGATATAAAATTAGACTTTGACTTATTTCTTTAACTTTCGTTCTTAAACTCCCATTCACTATTTCAAACTTATCAAACACCTCGATATTTCCCACGTCAATTGGATCTCTATTAAACGATTTGAAATGAGCTCTATATCCAGTAAATATCAAGGGGAAAGGGATTAAAATCTCATTTAATATCGCTAAAAACTGTCCTTATTTTATCCATCTTTTTGGATCTCCAGCTTAAATAAATTTATTTGTTTTGTAAATTGAAAAAAAGGCTATATGATTCTTAGATAAAATTTCATATACCATGAATTGGAAAAATCGTTTCTTTAATGGTTTCAATCATATTTTCAGTATAAGTTTGTATTTTTTCAGTGGTATCTTGGTTAATTTTTAATGCAGGGTCTTCTAGATCGAGTCGAGTATTTAATGGAGTAGAGTTAATTAATTTTTGAGTAAGTTCTACCCAACCATTGGGGATTTCGTTAGGTATTTTGATTTCAGCCATGAGTGCAAACATTGAACACCAGGATCTTGCAACCACTGAGGGTGAATATCCCCCTCCACCGAAAGCAACCCACTTGTTATTTGCAAATTTGTGACTGAGATCGTGGATACGTTCTGCAAGTGCCTCATATGTTTGAATTGTTAAGAGTAAGTGAGGCAGGGGATCAGTAAAATGAGTATCAACTCCACATTGATTGATTATAACATCTGGTTTAAACGCCTTTACTAGTGGTGGTACAATCTGATCAAATGCTTTTAGATATATGTCTTTATGAGTATAGGGAAGGAGGGGAATATTTATTGCAAATCCTTTACCCTCATCTTTCCCAATATCGTCCTCAAAGCAAGAACCAGGAAATAAATATCTACCACTTTCGTGTAACGAGATAGTCATTACGTTTGGATCACTATAAAAAATCCAATTTACCCCATCACCTGCATGGGCGTCAATATCTAAATATAATACGCGGGCATTGTATTTTTTTTGTAAATACGCGGCAGTAATTGCAGGATCATTGAATATGCAAAATCCAGAAGCTCTTTCAGGCATTGCATGGTGGAGACCTCCTGCAATGTTAAAGGCATGAACTTTATCATTTTTCATTACAATGTCCGCTGCAACTAAAGAACCCCCTGCAACAAGACTGGATGCCTCGAACATTCCCGGAAATATTGGATTGTCTCCTGGACCTAAACCAATTTCGTCTGCCGCACGAACATTAGATTTGGGATTACTAAATTTTTTAATAAGGTAAACGTATTCTTTTGAATGCACAAGCGTTAATTCCTCATCTGTTGCCATTCGTGGTGGTTCAATTCCAACTTTTGGATCTTTAAAGATACCAAAGGCTTTCATTAATTCATGAGTTAATTGCAAGCGGACAGGTTTCAACGGATGTTGTGGTCCGAAATCATACTTTAAATAATCTTCAGAAAAAATTAACTTCGCTTGAGACAAAAAAATCACCTACCATTTCGAGCGACGTTGTTGGTTTCAAAAGTACTCTTTTATTTGAATAAATATTTTGTGTCAATTTTAGTTTTTATCAGAATTAATTATCTTTAATATGAATTTTTCGATTTTATCGATTGCTTGGATAGCGGGAGATTCTGGAGCAAAATCAATAGGCGCTTTTCCATTTAAATCAGCAGCGCGTAATGCATTATCATAAGGGATAATTCCGATTAATTCGATACCAATTTCAACGGCAATCTTCTTTATAAATTCCTCTTCTGTAGTATTTGCAATTTTATTCCCAACAATATAAATGCGGGGTACTTTTAATTCATCAGCTAATTCTCGTATACGTTGTGCCAATTCGGTGGATCGGCGACCAGGCTCGATTATAATAACCATAGCATCGATGAAACGCAAAGTACCTCTTCCTAAATGTTCAATACCAGCCTCCATATCCACCACAACAGCATCTTTAACATCCAAGATAAGATGATTCAGCAAAGCACGTAAAAAAGAATGCTCAGGACACATACAACCTCCTTTAGCCTTTTTTACAGTACCCATAACTAGCAATCGAACATTATCGGGACCTTCCACTTGATATTTAGCGGGAATATCATCCACCTTAGGATTAACGATAAAAACACCTCCACGTCCTGCCCGCTCTTCAATCAGTTCTCTTTCTTCGGAAATTGGAGAAATTTTTCGGGTTTTCTCCTCAGAGATTCCTATTGCGCTATGCAGGTTCATGGCAGGGTCAGCATCAATTCCCATTACTTTATAGCCATCTTTAGCAAGTAATCGTGCAGTTGTGCCAGCTATAGTTGTTTTGCCAACGCCTCCTTTTCCGACAAATGCAATTTTTACCATTTTAATCATCTTATTATAATTGGGACGAACACCGTAACTTGAGATAGATTGAAGTTATTTTTTTAATTTAAAGAATTTGGTATTTATTGACTTTTATTTATGATATTCCTTCAAATGCAGGAGTGAACTTTTTAGAGGATTTATTTGGTAAATTAAAGGATAAATAAATAAAACAAGTAATATATCTTGCATAGTACACCAAAGATCACAAAGGGAGAAATGATTTAAATTTCTATTAGCAAAGTGTTTGAACGCTGATAAGACCGAAATTATCAACCACCACTAATTTCAATAACTTATTATATTAATTTACTTCTTAATTTGCGCCACTTTACAATAACATATTCCAAATTAATCCATTCTTCATGTAGGCGTTTAATCTGATAGCTAATTTTGCGTACATTTGCTTTATTAAGAGAGCTTGTTGAACGCCTTAACATTGGGAGCCAAACGCGGTATTGGCTCGTTAGATCTTTTATCAGATTTTTGAGGTTTAACGAGAATTCGATAATCCTTTCGAAAAGAAGAGGTTCTCTAGGAATATCAATTTCGTTTATGCGATCTTGATGAGCATTTACAAACTGGTCAACTGTTCTAATTACTAATACATTATCTTCCGAGGTTCTAGCTACCTCATGCACTAACACCTGCAGAGATGCAGTAATATCAGATAATTTTTCTAGGATTTGGTCAATAATCTTTAGAATTTTTTTTTGAAGACGATCAATTTTTCTCTGAATGTCCTTCGTCGGATCGCTCAATCCAATCAACCAACTCTGTTAATTATAATTACACCAGTTCACTACGGCTCTTATAAGAACCCTGAGTAAGGTGTTTGAATGCTGATAAGATTGAAAATATCAAAATGAATGAATTGCTCAAGTTTCAATTAGTGATTCTAACAATTTTATTGTATTTTCCATGTCATCTAATAGAAAATCTTCCAGGTTTAGGAATTTTTCTGAGAAGTCTATTGATGGGTGGATAAAATTTAGTAATGAATCAACTTCATCCGCAAATTTTTTAATATCCTTTGAAAGGTTCAGGTATTGTTTAATATAACGGATAATTTCTGTAAAAGTGCTATGCGCTTGTGACAGAAAGATCTTTATACATAAATAGTCTTGACACTGTAAAGCGATATCTATACAACCAAGGAAATGTTGGTGTAGAACGGATGCATTTATTCCAGCATCGAGCATGTCATTTAAGGTTTTCAAATAGCGATTTAATTTTTTTTGTAATTTCCGAGTTTCAATTTCAAAATTGACATTTTTATCAATTATTTCTTTGAGATCGGTGATTCCCTCGACCTTAACTAATGGAAACTTGTTAAAAGTAGTTATGTATTTCGTCGATAGTTCCGAGAGTTGCGTGCGAACCGATTCTATACCAGAAGTTTCCTCTGTATCCTGACGCTCTTTTTTCTCTGAATCCATTCTTTAATGAACCCTCTTCGCCGATAATAGGTCAAATAAATAGAGTCCTTGATACTTGTAATGTATTGGTTGGAATATATATAAAATAGAACTCATATTATATCAATTTTTATTATTCATATAAAACCTCTGAAGTTTTAAAAGTGTTATGCATCTCGCGTCCCACACTCTATAGATATCGGAAACTCGGCAAACTAATGGCGCACCATCTACCAAATGGACATTGGGATTACGACATGGAATCCGTGTATCAGTTCCTTAATAAAGATATTCCCCGAAAAGTCTTCTTATACGCACGGGTTTCTACCCGGAAGCAGAAAAAAGATCTGGCGAATCAGATTCTTTTCTTAAAGACCTAGTGTTTCCAACAGTTCCTAATTTATCACTCGATACCTATTTACACAACGATGAAAATTCAGATAACTAAAGAAATGAGTAGGTTTACTTCATTAGATCCTTTAAGGAGTCTTTTAAAAAAAGATGCGCGATTTTTCATTTGGATAATTCAAATCTTTCTTAATTTACCGTTTGCTGTATCTAAGAAATTAACAAAAATGATAAAATATTTCATTACCTCACCTGATAAGAGGTTATAGAATAAAAAATTAAAATTGGATTTGAATTTCAGCGTAAACTTAAACTAAACTTCAATAGACTTAAGCTATTAGAACAATAGAATAGGATTACTAATGTTATTATAATAGACTCGAAACCTAAAATTCTTCCCAAATTAAAGGAATTATTTGTCATGACCTAAAGAGTTATATAGTATATTTATCATTACAATTCAAAATGGCACGTCCTAAAAAAACCTCTGCGGTTTATTCACGGATTAAACTTGAATTAATTGCGCAACTACGCGAGATCGCCTTCCAACAAAAAACAACGATTTCGAAATTAATTAAAAAAGCGATCAAATATAGTCTTACTCATAATATATTGTCCAGTGAATCTCCATATGTTCTTAATTCTACTCAGAAGGATCTTCTTGAAACACCACCTAGTCCTCCTAGATCGAAAAAACAGGAGGAAGTAAGCCCACCTAGGGCGAAACCAAGGATTGCCGATCCTTTCTATCTAAGAGAGCTGCTTACTAATTGGGAGGTTGATGAGGAGATTATTCAGAAGCTGGCAGACACTACGGTTTTAAGGCTTGCAGATGCCACCATTGAAGATCTTACCAAGTTAGGGATACCCTCCAGTATTGCCGAAGAGATAGTTGAACTTGCAGAGGACACCCGCAGATCTCTCTCTGATTCGATGTAAAAATATAAAAGATAAGCATTTCCCACTAATTAAAGAAATGGGATAATTTTTTCCATCAAAATTTATTATAGAATCACAAAAGTTATTTTTCAAATTGAGACTTAAACCACTAACCTTTACTTAAACCTTCGCTAATGGCAAAATGGAGCGCATCGTCGTGTGGAAGATAATGCTTATTCTTTAAATATTCTAATAATAAGTTCACAATCTTGTCGATTTGCTGCCCATTGAAATAAGCCTGCAAGTTTTTTTTCAATTTTTTAGGAGTTATTTCTGTAGCTTTTGAGGTTTTTTATTTGTCTGTTTCAAAACTCTTATTGCCACTATTCCAGTTAGAATGGCACCCCCTATGATACTGATGAAAAGGATGAGCCGGTCAAGGAGGGGATTCATCGGATCAAGTGGGTTCGCTCCTAGTGCAATCTCTTCACCATCGAGAAGCCCATCCCCATCCGTGTCGGGATTGAAGAGATCGGTGC
This sequence comes from Candidatus Helarchaeota archaeon, assembly GCA_016840125.1. Next base: position 6,735 of record JAEOSY010000613.1, read on the forward strand.
CATAGGTATGCAGTTCCGCGGCGTTGGTTAGCCCATCGCCATCGTAGTCCGCATTGTTTGCTAATAGGTAGACCGTGAAGGTTTGAAGGGTTCCATTATTCCCGGACGCATCGACCGCCCGATATGCGATTACGTGGGGACCGTTGGACAATCCAACTAGCGAAAAATTCGTCCCGGTGATCCAGCTGCCCGTATCCAGCCGATATTGGTAGGCGCTGATGCTGGATCCGACATCGATCCCTCCCCAGAGCTCGAAGTCTGTCGTCTCCAGTACGAAATCGGGCAGATACGGCAGGGTTACATTGAGAGTGCACGGACCTGGGGGGATGCCATCCACCACGGTGAGCCAGCGCGTCCGTGCCATGGCGGAATAGTTGACCCCGCCGGGGTACCACGCGGTCACGTTATACACGCCAAGCTGCGTGAATTGGGACACATTCACCAGCGGCGTGATCCCTGTTTCTACGAGCGACTCGTTGAGATAGAGGTAGACCGTGTTACCCAAGGAGAAGGTGATCGTCAAGTTGCAATACCACGTCCCATTGATCTGATGATTGGCGGGCGTGCCATTGAGCAGGAGGTCCATACTTGGGGTTGCTTTATTAATGACATACGGGGTCAGGAGCGTGGCGTTCCAGTTATTGGAGGTATCATTGAAGATCCAGCGGTACTGGTACGTGCCCGCCCCGAGATCACTTAATACGTGATAATACTCATCCCCGACATGCGTGGTCACGGTGGTATTCGTCCCATTCCACTCAAAAAATACAATACCCAGTCCTACATCATCAGTGATCGTGAGATTAAACTGATACAGCTGGGTAGCCGTGTAATTCTGCGGGGAGGGTCGCGCCTCGACCACATTGAAATACTGCGGGGGCTGGGTATCAGGCAGCTGCACGAGCACGCTCTCACAGTTCGAGAGGGAACTGTTGTGGGTGCCATTGCCCGCGACCACCGCGTAGTAGTAGGTGCCACTCAGCAGCCCCGGATTAGTGTAGTTCGTCTGGGGCGTCGCCCCAATCGGGACCGTTCCAACTGTAGAAGTAATGGGGATTGTATCCCGGTAGACATAGTAGGCAGTCGCCCATGCCACCGCACTCCAGTTTAACGTGACAGTTCCATCCAAATTAGGATTGGGCATGATCGGGGCGAGGTTGGGGGCATCCGGTAAATTAATGGTCTTTGTGTATAAAATATAATAGTCGGAACTACTTGCGCCGAGCTTTTCAGCCCAAGCAACGTGCACACTTCCAGAGCTATCGACTGCTATCGTCGGTTTCGCAGATACATCCGCACTCTCGGTGGAAACCATCTCCCATGGCGCCCAGCTGCTAGTGCTACTATTCCGGTATTTGTAAAATATATCACTATCGGGTCCTGAGGAATCGCTCCAGGCCACATAGGCATTCCCGGCACCATCAGCAGTGAGAGCGGCATAGTATGAAAAACTGGTGCTCTCGATCGAAACTACTTCCGCGGGGGTCCAATTCCCCGTCGTGGCTTCCCTCTGTTTGTAAAAGATATCATTGCCCCACTCCCACATGACATGCAAATGGCCCACTCCATCTACTGCGATTTCTGGGAAATAAACATCGTTCGGGCTGCTCTCCGTCGAAATTAGTTTGGGATCACTCCATGCACTGGTAGAAGCGTTCATATATCGATAAAGCACGTCATATCGACTCCCGGTCCATTCCCGCCATATCACGTATACAGTTCCGTTAGAATCCGTCACAATCCCTGGATCTTCG
>JAEOSY010000614.1 GCA_016840125.1 Candidatus Helarchaeota archaeon
ACCGGTTGTCCGATAGGGCATCGCCGGGCAGCCACGCCGGAAGCGATAACCGCTGAAAGCATCTAAGCGGGAAACGCACCTCGAAAATAGATACCCACTCTGCAGTGAGGCAAAAGCCGTCGGGGCTTGGCGACAGGAACCGACTGCTGCGGACGAGGGCTCTCGTTAGAAGACGAGTTTGATGGATCAGGTGTGTACGCACCGAGTCTTCGGGCGAGGTGTTTAGCACGCTGAACCCAATCGCCTGAGTGTGCCGGGTCCGAAAGTTCCACTCTGGGTGACACGCGGAAAGACGAAGCCGAAGCGTATTTTTTTTTTCTTTTTATTTTAAGAAGGAGATCTTACCCCGCTTGAAGTTCAACCATAATATTTTTGAGATAGTAAAGAGTATAGTATAATGGGTTAAGTGGTATCAAAGTGAAAATTTTGATACCCAGCATCTCGAAAAACAATAAGGTACTGGACTCCATCGATTTTGGGTCTTAAATACCTTATTTTTACAAGTATTAATGAAAGAATGTACAATTATTGTTAGTAGGAGATATGGAAGTTGGAAATTTCATGGGGTAGAGATGAGGTTGATGAGGGGAGGGAGAAACGGAAAAAAGATCGAGAACTAAAGGATCTAATTGAGCGACTCGAAGCACAACGGAGAATGGAGGAGTTTTATGAGCGAATGAAGGTGCAGAGTCTCGAGCGGAAGAAAGAGAATGAAGAACTCGAGAGACAGAGGCAGGTGGAGAGTGAAGCGGGGAAGAATGAGAATATATTTGAAGGAGAAGTAAACAAGAGAGAGGAATCAACGTGTTTAATGTCGGAGCAAAAGATAGAAGACGAAAAAGAAGAGGCAGACCAAAAGGATCAGGAAGAGATAGTTAAGGGTGATGAAGAAATTAAGGAACCTCTTGATGACCAAAATCAAGAGGATAGAGAGAGGGAGCTGCAAGAAGGTGATAAGAGGGAATTAGAACAAGAGGAGGAGGTTGACAATAGAAGCCAGGAAATCAATGAATTTACAGAGAAACTTGGGATAACAGAAATTTCTCAAGAAGAGTTAAATATCTTGCGAGGGGAGGTCGAAGAGATAATTATAGTGTCTCGCGATGAAATAGATCAAGAGATTGCAGAGAAGAAGTTAGAGGAAATTGGTGATGAGCATAAGGAAGCTAAGCAAGAAAAAGAACTTGACAGCAAAAAACAAGAATTTAAAGAAACCGTGGAGAATCTTGGAATAACGGAAATTTCTCAAGAGGAGTTAAATAGATTACGAGTGGGAGAGGTTCTTGATGAAAAATTAGAAACGGAAGAGTTATCAATTAGTGAAGATACAGAACGTAATGAAGAGAAAGGTTGGATTTCAGATGAGGAAAATGATGATAATAATGAAGAAAATTTCACTTTTGAAAAAAATATAGAAGAATCAATTCAATTAGAAAATAGAGAGGGGGATGATGTGAAAGAGAGAGCAGTTTTAAGAGAGGAAAAGATTGATTTTGAATTAACTAAACCTAGGGAGATTAATAAATCTGAAGCACTACTTGAGAAAGAATTAGAAACAATTGAAGACCTAAAACTTGAAGAAACCCTCTTACCCTTACCTAAGGTTCTTAAATATATGGAACAGGTGGGAGGTATTAGAATTCGAAGTGAAACGGTTCGGAACTTGTTTAAAGAGCATGTTGAAAACCATGGCCTCTCACAAACTGCACGAAATTGGGAAATAAATCGAGTCACATTAAAGGGATATCTTGAAGGGAGAAGTATGCCTCTTGAACTAACCCACAAATTACTTTCATATACTGAATTAGCACAACTAACAGACGTGCAATATTGCGCGGGTCGTGGAGGGCCAACAAACTATGTAAACCTTCCTATGGAATTAACAAGAGATTTAGCCTATCTTATTGGTGCGCTTCGAGATGGATATATAGGTATTACACAAAATAAAGACTATCTCGTTAGTTATATAGGAAAAGATAAAGAATGGTTGGAAAATATTAACCAAAAATTTCAAGATACTTTTGGGATTGCTCTTAAACTTAGACCAGATTCCCGTGGAAACTGTTATTATATAGAACGCTCCTCAAAACCAATTCTTCACTTCATTGCACATATTTTCAACCATCCTATTGGTAAGCAGAAAGATTGGGAATTTCCCTCAATATTCACCAAGACACTAGAGGGAAACAAATGGGCACATATTGCAGGCATAGTAGACGCTGAAGGTCATATAAGAAGACCACACGAATCGAGCAGAAGTACTACAATTTCTCAAACCAATGAACCCTTTATTAATCTCCTTCAAAAAGAGCTTATGAGTTTAGATGTCGAGACTTCAAAATACCCCGATAAAAGACGAGAGAACGCACTCTTTCTTCGGACACTAGCAAATTCAAGGATTACTTTTCTTACAAACTACATTAAATATAGTCAACACCCAGAGAAGAAGGACAAAGCAAAAAAACTCTTAAAAGCTCTAATTAAAGAGAGCTAAAATTTTACTTGAAGTTCTTGGACCCTACCAGTCAAAATCTAATGCTAAACCTTATTATGAACTGCATATACACGGCCGTAACCAAATGTATAAATTTTACAGATTGATTAAACCAAATCACCCTAAGAAGCAACTAGATTTGAAAAACAAACTCTAAAATTTCAGATCAGTTCTATGAATTTATTGGACTAATTCTACTAAAAGAAGAAATTAGAAATATAAGTTCTCCAGATTTCACTAAATAATTCCCTTATCTCTTAAATAATAACCATTACCAGTTGTAAGATATGTTATATTTACTATTTTTTGTAATTCTTCGAAAATATCTTCCTCTTGTTCAATTTTATGACCAATTTCTTCTAGATTTGCAATAATTACATCGAAAATTTCAGTGGTTAAAGGAATAAGAGTATCTCCGGATTTAATAATATCATACCTTTGTCTCAATTGTTGATAGGTAGTATTCATCATAAATTCCGCAAATTGCAAATGGGGATTATAATCAAGATTTAGGATTCTACGGAAAATTCCATAAATGCCGCTATAATAAAATATTTTCTTCTCAATCTCTCTATTATTAAGCATACGTTTTCTAACAAAGTCAATTTCTTTTACTATCTCATCCTTGAAAGGATAATTTATTTTCATTTTTTTTCCTCCTAAGTATATATTGGTTCTGGTTTCTTATCTTTATTTATTGGAAGCAGTGAGCTTCTAGCATCATCAGTTTTTGGTTCATTAATTTTTGGAGATGGTTTAACACCTGTAGGAGATGGGAGGGTGTTTTGAATGATGTTTTCTAAACGCTCAATCTTCGAAGATAAATTATCAATCACCTGACATTTTTTACTTAATTCCTCAACTTTTTCTTCTAGTTTTTCAGTTGTAGAAACTGGTTCTGGTGGTAAATTTGATTGGAGTTGTAAAAAATCCTGATAAATACTATCTCGATTTTTTTTATAGAACCTAAAGGCAGTTCTTTTTCCAGAATCGGTCAAAAAGAATTTATTGTTTGTTTCTTGAATAAATTCATTATCGATTAAATTTTTTATTAAAGATTTATCTTGATTTACAATGTTAATTGCGGTCTCTTCATGAAATGCTTTACTATAAAAGAGAGACAAGAGTAATTTTGTTTGAATATTTAAAGATTGATCCTTAACTTTTTTCATTAGTCTAAATTTATTACTTTCAATCTCTATTATTGGAGCTAAATTCTGAATGTGCTTTATTAAAAAAATGTATTTTTTTACAGTTTCCCAATGTAAATTACTTCTGTTACTGACTTCATTGAAATTATAATCGGTATTTTCGTTTAAACTTTCTAGTGTTTGGATTAATATTGAAACAATAGAAAGTGGATCTCTTCTCATCTCTCTCGACATCCGACGTTCGCTTATAAACATCTTAGATAAGATCCAGAACTAATTTTGATTTTTTTTCAAAATTGAGTATCTGGAACCAAATATATTCACCTAAAATTCTTTTTATCTGGATAATATATAATCTTTACGGTATAATGGAAGTTTCCATTACAATGAAAACTTTTTATAGGATCGTGTTTCTTATAAAAATAAAAAAAAGGGATGACACTGGGCTTGGAAAGGCAAAAATTAAAGGCAAATGAATCGTATGGAGCTTCTGTTGATGTCCACCGATTTCCGAGAAGAATTAAGTTTTCTCTATGAAAATCCGAGAGCTTTAATTAGGTTGTGTGATCTGGGAGGGTATTTGTTCGAAAGAACCCCATCAAAAAATATTTTAGATTGGGGTGTTGAATGCAGAAGGCTTCAAGATTGGAATTTAACAAACCAAGTTGATAATATCCATTTACATTCAAGACCTTGTTCTCTAACAAGTTTAGGGAAAAAAATTCTTGAATATCTTGATGGCTTGGGGGTTCTGAAAGATATCTATGAAAATTGTAATTTAATTAACAAAGATCTATTTGAAAGAGATATCAATTCCATAATTACCAAATATAATAAAAAACCTCAACAACTACCAAATTTATGGTTTTTAGGAGATTTTTCTAATATTGGGTCAACAATTGAAAGAAAAACATCAAAGGGACCGATAACGATTAAACTAATGGAAATTAAAGAAGATATTCAAGAGTTTTTCTTAATTAAAATTGAAATATCTTGCCCAAAATGCAAAAATAAATATATTTTTGAATACAAGGCAAATGAATATATCTATGATCATAGAAAAGAATCAATATGTCCCGTTTGTTTTCTAAGAAAAAGTTTTTCAATCAATTGTGACTATTTTCACTTTTTTAAGTAAATATTCTCAACTTTAAATCCACCGAGTCTTCGGGCGAGGTGTTTAGCACGCTGAACCCAATCGCCTGAGTGTGCCGGGTCCGAAAGTTCCACTCTGGGTGACACGCGGAAAGACGAAGCCGCCGCATCTCTTTTCCTTTTATTTGTGATAAATTAATCAGAATAATGTTTCGTCAAGTTCTAATTCAAGCTAGTTAGCCAGTTAAATAGCTTTTTATCGATGAAAAGGATTTTATGTAAATAGAGGGAGTAGAAAAATGTTGCGAGTAAAGGATAAAATAGCTAAAAAAATCATATTGCTGGCTTTGCTCGTGCTGTTTTTTTCAGGGTTCGTTGCTAAAGTTGGATCTTCTAGAATTAATTCAGAGTATCAGATACAATATGAACAATTGAGGAAGAATACGGTCCATTCCCCTATAATAATAGCGGGCAATGAGGAGCTTATAGCGTTCCCGGATAAAATTGGAAATGGGACAATGGAGGATCCTTATAGAATAAAGGATCTGAAAATCAATGGTGCAGGTCAGACATGCATTGAATTTAAAGACACGACCCTTTATGTGACCTTTCTGAACTGCACTTTGATGAATTCTGGAACAGGATGGAGCAGAATCGGCATAAAGCTGGATAACTGCACTCACGTGACGATAATTAATTGTACTATTCAAGATACTTCATCTGCTATTTATGTAGGTTACTCAAAAAACGTTACAATTATGGGAAATATAATTATAAACAACACAGGAAATGGTATTTGCCTTTCAAGATCTCATAATTGCACAATTTTAGCGAATAGTATTATTGAGAACGGATGGGATGGGATTCATTCGTATTGGTCTGAGGGGACCATGGTATTGGAAAACCAAATAATAAGAAATAACGGAGAAGGGATTTTTAATTGGTATTCCAATGACACAAAAATTGTGAAGAATAATATCACGGCCAATGGGGGAAAAGGCATCAGTTTAAACGGTCCTCGCAATGCAATAGTCTCTGGCAATAATCTTACAGAAAATCAAGAGGAAAGCATTTCTTTATGGAAATCGCAGGGAAATAGTATCTTGGGAAACTTAATGAATCATCTTGGACTTAGAATCTGGGGTCTTAAAATCGCCGACTTTGCCTCTAACACGATTTATCCAAATAATACGATCCTTGGGAAGCCAATATATTATTATGTTAATCAAACTAGTTTGAATGCTAGTAATTATTCAAATGCAGCCCAAATTTTCCTAGTTAATTGTAATACCTCGATCATTTCAAATCTAGGCTTTTCAAACGTTTCAATAAGTATTGCTTTATGTTACAGTAATAATAATTCCATTTTTATGAACCATATCAGCAAGACTGGTAATTATGGAATTTATTTATGCTATTCAAAAAATAACACGATTTCTGGGAATAATATCTCTGATAATGATGGAAATGCTATTTATCTACACGATTCCAGGAACAATACGATCTGGGGAAACAATTTATTGGATAATGATTACGCAGGCTTAGTGATCTATAGTTCTAATTATAACACACTTTCGGGAAATAATATTAGCGGTAATAGGAATTATGGGATAGCCCTTTCGTCATCTAAATACAACACTGTATTCAACAATGAAATCATGAATAACACCGAAAAAGGTCTAAGCTTTTCTCATTCCAATAATAACACAGCTTTGGGAAATCTTCTCTCAAAGAATATGGATGGTGGGATTTTCCTATCACTTTCTAATAATAACACACTCTCGGAGAATAATATCACCAATAACCTACATGAGGGATTACATCTATCGTTTTCTGATGGAAATACTTTATCAAAGAATAATATCTCGGGGAATACGAAAGATGGAATTTATTTATATTATTCAGATGATAATACAATCTTTGGGAATAACATCACGGAAAATAGTGAAGATGGAATTGATTCGCTTTATTCTAATGGAAATATGATCCAAGGGAACTATATAAGAGGAAATAATGAAGATGGTATTCACCTAGGGTCATCGGATAATAATATAATCACTACCAACACGATAATAAATAACTTAGGGGATTGTATTTTTATCTCATTCTTTTGCTGGAATAATGAGATTTATGATAATATTCTTGAGGAGGGGTGTATCGTCTATGAATATAATATTTTCATCAGTAATTTGATAATAATTCTTGTAGTGGTCGGTATCTCTAATATAGCCGCAATTGTTCTTGTATTGAAATTCTTAAAGAAGGGTAAAAAATATTAAATTACTTCAGATTGACGAGTCCGCCGCATTTTTTTTAATTGAGAGTATTGAGAAAAAAGGGGGGTAAATTGGAATCCAAGTTCCTTTTTGTAGAACAATTGCACCAAAAATTACATAACTTTAAATTCAGGTAGCTGTAGGGTGTACTAGATCAAGAAGAGGAAATGGGATTGAATCAAAAGAAGGGGTATGGAATGGTAGGCAGGAAAGAATTCACCACGATAATATTAATTGTAATGGTTACGATTGTCACGGTGATTCCAATAATAATATTGGTTGGATTACAGGGTGAGTCCGACTGGGGATCTGGAAGGTTGCCAGCGGAATGGGAGGAGGCCTTTGAATGGATGGAGAATTTAAATGCAAGCACAGTCATTGCCTCGTGGAAAGATTACGGAGAGTATATAAACACCTATACGAATTGCACGCCCCTTGACTTCACAAATGAAACCGTAGTTGGATTGGTGGGGCGCCTGTTCATGGCGGAGAACGAATCGGAATCGATCGAAATAATGGCCGAATGGAACGCAACCTACGTGCTCGTATGTTGGAGTTACTACTATCCCGGGGGTGGGGGGGATGAAGGCAAGTGGCCATTGATGATTGAGAGCGCACACGACCAGCTGCAGGGAACGAAGTGGGAGATTGAGGTAGGGGAACGCTGGAATGATACGAGTTCGAAGCCGACCTGTGAATTTTTTAATACCACGCTTTGGAAGATGCTGACCTACGGCGAGCCGTTTATTGATTACGATTTGGAGTGGGGTTTAGTTGAATTGCTAATCATGCAGGGAATTCCCTTTGGATATTTCCCAGCCCGGTTGAACTGGGCGGACCCGTGGGTTCCCGGGTCGCAACCCTACCAAGGCCTGTGGGAGGATGATTCTGGACATCTCTGGAAATATCATAATCCCCCATTGGGAGCCGGCATGGTGGATGACGGAGTGGTTGATTATGATGGGGATGAAGACGATGATACGGTTGGAGTATTTGAGAATTTGAACAATTTCACTCCAGTATTTAATTCGTCAGCACATCGCATTAAAATCTTTGAAATTAAGTGAAAGTGCCCTCTGGGTGACACGCGGAAAGACGAAGCCGAAGCGTATTTTTTTTTTATTTTGGGAGCATGAAAGGAGCGATCTCTAAACAGATTTCTTTTGGTGTTTTGGGCAGTAGTAGGCAGTCCGTCCGGCAAGTTTGAGCAGGGTCAGGGGAGTTTGGTCCCGTGGACATTTCCCCCCTTTAACGCGGTGGGGGAGTAAATAGGTGGAGGGATATTGCTTAAAATCGGCAGCAACCGCAACAGCGGTGTGGAGAATTTCCTTCATTGCATCGAACATTGCCTCAAACTGTGCATCGGTAAGAGTATTGGTCTTAGTGGCAGGGTGGAATCCCGTCTGGAATAAAATCTCATCTGCATAGAGATTTCCAATCCCCGCCAGGATTTGCTGGTTCATGAGGGAGGATTTGAGGATTCCTCGACGATGGTGCAATTGATCGTAGAAGGTATCGAAATCGATTTCTAAGGCATCGGGCCCGAGGTGTTTGTGTTGGAGAAAATGTTCAATCGAATCGGCTAAACTCACACGCCCAAACATTCGCTGGCAGTTGAACACGAGCGAGGACGCATTCGAAAATTGAAAGAGAACCCGGTCATGAGGCGGTGTCTCATCGTTGTCATGAAGATAGACGAGATAACCACTCATGCCAAAATGTAAGGTAAGCCAAACATCGTTGGACTTCGCGAACAGATATTTCCCATGACGTTGGACAATTGTAAATTCCCCACCTTGTAATTGTGTTTGTAAATCGGAGGGTGATACTTGGTCGAGGACCATAGGGTGGTTCACAATCACCTTTCGAATGTGTTGGTGTAAGGAGGTTTCAACAAAGTATCTTTTAAACTGTTCAACTTCAGGTAATTCGGGCATTTTTACTAAAAATGTAGCGGCAAAGAAGAACAAAAATGTAATGTTGGAGGAGAATCCAAACTAGCTGCGGGAATTTGGTTTAAAAAAAGAAAAGAGTGGAAAAAAAGAGTAGATAAAGAAGTTTAGTCAAAGAAGGATTTGACGACAGCCCGAACTTGCTTGGAAGATTTGATCAGGGACCGTAAAACGAATTTCTGAACAATTTTACGCGGATTGCTAGAGTATTTGATGAAAAAGAATTCGAACTCTTCGATTTGAGTCGACCCTAAGAAGGCATATCCTTTATCTTCCCAATCAATTAGGATTCGTTCAGGCTTATCCGATTCAGACATGACCCGGTACATATAAGAGAAAGCTCCGATGAGGTAGTTATAGACAGCGGTAACCATTTGTCGACTGTCGTCATCCTTGGCATACTCCCCCAACACAAATCCATTACTTTCAACTAATAAAATAGCATCGGCGAAAGTTTCTTCTGCCATACCCCTCAATTGTGAGGATAATTCACCGGTTTTTTTGGAAATTTTGGTAATGCCATGGGAAAATGCCCGGAGAAGGGTTTGGGATTCGTAAATTGAAGTTCTAAAGAATCGGATATCATAACCTTTCGATAAATCCAGCATAGTATTTTGTAAATTCTGGAGCTTTTCTGCAATTATGTCATCTTCCTTGTCCACCTTATTTAAGAGTATTATTATAGCGGGTTTTAGCTTTTGTTTAAACAGAATCTCGATGATACTTTTATAATAGGCTAAAGATTCGGAATATCGCTCGATATCTGCAGCATCGATAACATAATAGAGCAAATCGGTCTCATAAAATGGTTTTTCTTGTTCAAGATATTCCTTTCGATACTTTTCTTGGCCACCTAAATCCCATTCATTGATGCAACAATCAAGTACATTAATTGATAGGCGGTCAATCCCAACGGTGGGTTTTAAATCTTCTAGAGCGTATTTTTTTTGTTGTAAAGTCCTCAAAATCGAGGTTTTTCCTCCAAAATCTAAGCCTGTAAAAATTATTTTTATTGATTTAGCCATCTTTTTGTATACCCCTTGCTACTTTTCATTTTAAGTTCTAATTTTTCTAAATTGGTGCATTAAGGGTTTTCCCTTCATCAATTATCTTTACACCCGCACAAACAAGATCCACTGAATGAACACTACAACCATTTGCGGTGAGGTTTTCGTTAATGGTATCCATATTAAGATCTCCCTCAATTGTGATTTTCACCGTTTCAGTCTCTCTATCGACAGTAACTGACACTATATTAACGCCTTCAACACCGTCCAATTCTGCTAAACTTAAAGCTACCTGTGTTACAGTTGGTTTATGCGGTTTTAATACATCCAACACAAGTTTTTTTAATCCTTTACTCATGAACAAACGATCCTTCTAATTTATTTTCTTTAAAATAGAATTTGTTTTTACATTTTTATGTTTTTATGTCTCTATCAAACAATTAGATTTATTGTGTAGTAATGAAACATTAGAGTTATTGAAATTTTATCCATATATTAATGAGCACTCCTGAGAAGACATGGTTATCTATAATATTTTCTACTGTCTCAAATGCAAGACGCCCATTTACTGTCCAAAAACGCAAAAAACAAAGCAATGCCCTATATGTCATAAGCGTATTACGCTGAAGAATGTGAATATTCTAAAAAGCGTCAATAAGGTTCAAGATGCGATCTATATTGTTCAAAATCTAAAATTACCTAATGAAGTAAAACAGGAATTAAACACTCATCCAAAAAAACCTGCTCCATCTAGAAGTAGGAGAGAAAAATTTCTTGATGTCATTCGGGAGTTCGAAAAAAAGATGTTAGATAATCCAATTGATGAGAAAGCTCTTTTAGAGAAGGGTAAATTAGCAGGTTTCTCTGAAAAATGGATCATAAAGCACCTATTTGAGTTAGAGAAAAGTGGCCATTTAATTCGACCCCAAAAAAACCATCTAAAATTCATTATCTAGTTAATCTACTCAGTTTGAGTCACTTTTTATGGATTAATCTATTCAAAGAAAATCCACGCTTAAGTGGAAATAATCGAGCTAATGGTTGCTTTTTTAATTTAATCGTGTTCCATGGGAGTTTTGAAAGAAAGGACTGGGAAATTATCGTAAGGGTCCCATAATTTTGCTTTATTAAAAAATTTGTAAACGGTGTGGGAAATAATTTAGTCCAAAAATTATTCACTGAGTTCAAAAGTTTTCCATATTGCGTTGGATTTTCTTTAATCTTTTGATCTCCCAACTTTTCTAATTTATTTTGAACGGTACGAGTGAATTTATTATCTAATTGCTTTGAGAATAAATATAGCTCTTTATGCACAATATCTATTAAAAAGATGTATAATATCTTAAGATCTTTCACATATATCAAATCTAATATCGCCCATGAATCCGAAATATCTCTCGATACCAGTAATAATTTATCAATAATTTTTTCTAAAGATTGGGGAAAACTCCCATTCTCCAAATTACCCGTTTCCCATCTGCTATCATCCAATAAGAAGAGAATTTTTTGAGTTTCGTCAATTTTATTGAGGATTTTTTCCTTGGCTTTGATATTTTTCTCTTGCTGAAATTGAATATTCAATTTTTTTAATTCAGAACATTGCTTACGGATTTGGGTTTGAGTTTTATCTTGGTCTGCTTTTTCTATCTGATTAGTTTTAACTTGAAGATTGAGTGAGGTTTTTTGAATTCCCATAAATTCAGAATACCCCAGGGCTTCTTTTAGCAACTCAATATTTTTTGTGTTTTGATATAGTCTACTTTTAAGCGCACATAAGTTCAGAGGTATTTCTGAATATTTGGTTATTAACTGCTGCTTTTTAATTGAATTCGATTCTTCCAAGAATAGGACTCGTAACCAATTGAAAGATCTTAAAAAATAATCATCTGCATCTTGTAAGTTATTACTTAAGAGATGTGATAATCCAATTTTATTCAAAATTTTAATTTCTTTTCTTAAATTTTTAGTATATTCTAAGGCTTTCTTATAATAATAGATTGAATCATCAAAATTCTCCTTAATTTTTAGGAGATCTCCAATTTTTAGGGAGAGCGAAAAAAGAAGCTGTTTATTATTGGTTTTTTTAGCAAATTTTAGGCTCTCCTTTAATTTTTCGTATGCAGCATCATAATCCTTGTTCAGATAGTCGAGTAATCCTAGATGATATAGAATAGAGTCAAAATAGTATTGTTTTGTTTCAATTGCAATTTCATATCCCTTATTAAAGAACTCTAATGCTTTCTTTTTACTATTTTCCTTGAGAAAAACAGTTCCGATTTTATCTAAAATCTCAATCTCTTTCTGATTATTCCCCAATTTTTTTGATAATTTTAATGCCTTTTTATAAAAATTTAATGCTTTTTTACTATCTTTTTCATGATTGTAGATATTTCCTATCTCTAAAAACATTTTTAGTAAGTTTAATTCAGCCTTTTCCTGTTTGGCTATATCAATGCTTTTCATTAAATACTCCAAAGCTGATTTAAAATCCCCTTTTCTGGAATATATTTTTGCTATAGCAATTCTTGATGTTAGAATTGTAGAACTGGTTTTAGTATCGATAGCGACATTTAAACTTTCTCGACAGGTTTCTAGAGCTTTATCCCAGTTCCCTAATATTAGGTTCATTTCTCCTACGTTATTTAACTGCTTTGCTATTGCCTCTAATATTTGATTTGTTAGATGGGAGTGTGTATATAAAACGCGTTCTTTTTCGGCCTTTAATATTTTTACAGCTTCTTGATATGCCTCTAAGGCTTCTGTAATATTTCCATTACTCTTATAGGCATTACCAATTCCACCTTTAACTATAGCGATTTGTAATGGCATGGCATTACTCTTTTTTAAAAATTTCAAACTTTCTTTAAAAGCGCTCAATGACTCCTTTAAATTACCTTTTTGGGCAAGAACTCTACCTTTTCTATAATATATATTTCCAATTTCTGTTTTAGAGCCATATTTCTTAACAATCTTTTCGGCATTCAAATATATATTGAACGCTTGTTCCCATCGAAAGCTTTGTTCATATTTTTCGGCGTTGTCTAAAAGATCTTTATAAGTTTTCATTTGCCGTTCAAATTCAAACGTCATATTGCTTTTTCACTCAGTATGTCAAGTAGTTCTCATTACTTTGTAATTCATTAAATAATCATTAAAACAGAGTTCATACTTTTCAGCATCTTTTATTAAGTTTTGATAAATTTGCATTTGATGTTCAAAATTAAATCTTTTTTCTTTTCTTTCAACCACGGCTATCCTCACACATATTTGGAATACTGATATACAAATATCTTCATTGAGATAAAAGCTGAGATAGTTAACGATTAAAGAGAAGCTATTAAGAATTTTTTCATCTGCTTAGAAATTTTTAAAAAAATAGGAAAGGATTTATTCTCTCTGAACTTTACCAATTATTGCTAATAAAGCTCCAATGATGATTAGAAGTGCTCCGACAGTAGCAGCAATGATTGCTAGAATAAGAACGCCTATAATTGACCAATAATCGTTCAGTTTATTAAAAGCTTCAATCGCAATAATGATCACACCAATAATAATAGCGACTACTTCTGCGACGAACTGCTGTTGAAAGATCCATCTAAGCATATAGGGCTCTACACCAGGTACTTGAGCGAAACTCATTACTCCAATAACTATGCATAATACTGCCCCTATTGCGACAAGAACCGCCGCTAATTGTTCTAATCCAGATTTTTTTCTTCTATATTTCCTTTTTGGCATTTCAATCACATTTCAGTTTGAATTAAAGGATGATGCGTGATTACTCAATTAAATTTGCTATATTCTTTAAATTATTTAATAATTGTTAAAAAACTTTTGGTAATCCTACTCTAATCCCGGGATTGAGCATGCATCAGCTCTACATTGTTTACAGAGGCGGAACTGGGGGAGAATTTCCTCACATTGATTGCGAACATCTCTAAGCAAGTCGCATGAAGGTGCTTCAATATGTTGTAATTCTGATAGAGGAATAAGAGGCATGATATTATGGATATATGCACCGGCTTCCTTGATTTTCTTCGTAATTTCAACGATATGAAAATTATTGACACCGGGTATTAAAACACTATTCACTTTTACTAACATACCTAGGTTAGCGCTTTTTTTAACACCCGCCAATTGATTATTTATTAAAATCTCAGTTCCTTCTAAACCTCGGTAAATTTTATTATCATAATTTATCCATGAGTATATATTCTTTCCAATTACTGGGGAGACCGCATTGATTGTGATAGTAATGTATTTTACTCCCAAATCAAAAATTCGCGGAGCATATCTATCTAACAATAGACCATTTGTGCAGATACAAAGCTGAGTTTTGGGATAGTGCTCCTTTATTAGTTCTAAAGTCTGAAATGTTGCTTCGTTGTAAAGAGCCTCTCCAGGTCCTGCGATCCCTACAACTATTTCCTTATAATCTCTCTCTTTAAAATATTTCTCCACAAGTTGTAAAGCCTCTTGAGGTGTAATAATCTGTTTAGACACTCCTGGTCTTGTTGTGTGATATTGTACTCCCACCTTTCTATCACAGAATTTACACTTGATATTGCACTTTTGAGCTACGGGAAGATGAATACGAAAGATTTTGTAGTGATAAGTTTCACTAAAACAAGGATGTGGAATACTATTCGGATCATCAGGATGCGCAAGATTCCTTGTTAAATTTGTATTACTGATAAGCTCTCACCTTTATCAAACCGATCTATGGGAAAAAGATAGAATCCATTTATAAAATTTTATATGCTTTTTTTGCATATTATTTTATTATTTGTTTATAATTATTGAGTTATGTGAGGGCAAACCAGCTCAAGAGTGCGATTACCATGACAGAACAAAAGCCAACAGGTGTAGTATATTCTGAGGATTATCTTCTTCATGAAACAGGGACTCATGTAGAGAATAAAGCACGGTTAATAGAAACTTGGAAAGTATTAAATCAGAATAACATTTTTAATACCGGAAAAGTTGTTCATGTTACTCCTACGCCTGCTGAAGTAGAGGAAATTAAGCGGGTACATACTTCCTATTATATTGAACAAGTGAAAGAGAGATGCTTACAAGGTGGAGGCTGGATGGATGGAGATACCGTAGTTTCAGAGAAAAGTTATGAGATAGCCCGACTTGCCGCGGGCGGAGCAATAAAAGCAGGTGATAAAGTCGTCTTAAACGAATTATCTAACGCCTTTTGTCTAATCCGTCCTCCAGGTCACCATGCTCGCGAAGGGGCTGCAAGAGGCTTTTGTGTTTTCAATAACATAGCGATCTTGGCCCGTTCTTTACGTGCTCGCTATGATAAAATTGAGCGTGTGCTTATTCTTGATCACGACGCACATGCGGGTAACGGTACATCCTATACATTCTATAACAGTCCGGACGCATCTAAAGTTTTGGTGTTTGGATTTCATCAGATTCCCCTTTATCCTGGCACGTGTTATTTGGATGAAATTGGAGAAGGGGAGGGAAAAGGATATAATTTCAACATTACAATGATGCGGGGGTCAGGAGATGCAGAATATTTGGCAGTAATGGATGAAATATTCTCTCCGGTTGTGAAACAGTTTAAACCAGATATAATTCTCGCTTCAGCTGGTTTTGATGCGCATTTTTCAGATCCCTTGACGGATTTAAATCTAACAGTCCAGGGATTTGGGAAGATCATAGAGAAGACCAAACAGGCAGCTGAAGAGGTGTGTAATGGAAGATTTATCATTTTATTAGAAGGTGGATATAACTTATCAGCTATTTCCCGTGGAATTCTTCAAGAAGTCTCCGTGTTAGCAAATCTCGGCATCGATTTGAGTGAAACTCCTCCTAGAAGTGATCCTGAGAATAAAAAATTTGGGAAAAAATTAATCACTCAAATCAAAGAGTTATTTGGGTCTTACTGGGATTTTTAAGAATTAACCATAAATAATTTCATTTTTGTTCAATTGCTTTTCTCGGTGTATCCTTGTAAGGACCTCTTTGAATAAATCACGATTAGCTATTGGTTCCTCTCGTAAAATTGCGAGGTGAATTGCCCCCTTGAGGAGTTTATCCTTTAGTTCCCGCCCTGAGAAATCGTTTGTATCCATTGCAAGACGTCTAAAGTCTGCCTCAATTTTAATAGGGGCATTCTTTGAATATAAATTTAAAATTTGAAGTCGTTCTTCATATGAGGGTAAGTTGAATGGGATCTCTTCTTCAAATCTGTTTCTAATTGCGGAGTCTAACAAAGAGGGGGCGTTCGTAGCACAAATAGTAACTACTCCGCGTTTTGAATTCAAACCATCCAATTCAGAAAGTAACGCATTGACAACTTCAGAAACATCTCCTCGGATAGATTGAAATTTTCGATCTAATCCAATAGCATCCAGTTCATCGATGAAAATTATTGAAGGACCACTATTTTTGGCTATTGTATACAACTGATGGATCCTTCTAGCTCCGTCCCCCACGTGCAATCCGATTAATTCAGTAGCTTTTGTGAGTAAAATGGGAACTTCAGTTTCGCATGCAAGAGCTCTTGCCATCATCGTTTTACCGGTACCAGGATAGCCAAAAAATAATACATTTTTTGGAATCCAATCATCAAATTGTTCTGGATTCTCTAAATATTTCATTATTATTTTACATTTATCTTTGGCCTCTTGATTGCCAATCACATCTTTGAAAAAGACATTCGGATATTCCCGTTTTACAAGTTTAATCTCCTGTTTAAGTAGAATTTTAGTATCCGCAGAAATTTTCCCAGTCGAGTAATTCCCTTCCACTTTAAGATGTGTTATTTTAAACGCGAAATCAGGATAGAGAAACTGGTCAAAAAGAAAAGTTCCCTTGGAAATAATATATCCAGACCATTGTTCTCGAGCATAGACTTCGAACAATTCTGGATCGTCACTTGTAATTAAAGGTGAAGTCCCATCGCCAATAGCCCGAATTGGATACCCGACAGGTTTCAAGCTCAGTTCCTTTATAATCGGTATTTCATCGTTCGATCTTTTGTCGAAAAATGTTTCAAATTCTTCCTTTTTTGGTAGGGCTTGCCGGATCTTGTGCTTCTTCCGAACCATATGAATCACTTTTTCATTGCACTCTTCAAGAAAATCTGTCTACATTCTTCAAAAAATTCTAACTTAAAGGATTTTTGTATTACTTAATTGTGGATAAACAGCGCTCTTTTTCAAATACCATATTTTTTGGTACTACAATGTGTACACCTCTTTTTTTAAAAATTCAAAAATTAACAAAAATGGACAAATAGTTCATTTCCTCGCATGATAAAAGGTTATAGTTTAAAGAAAAGCAATTAAATCCAAATTTTAAATAAAGATCTAACTATAACTTTAATTGCCCTTAATATATAAAAAATAGAAAAGGATTGATAGTGTTATTAGAATATATTCGAAACCCAAAATTCTTCCCAAATTAAGAGGATTTATTTATCATGACCTAAAGAGTTATATAGCATATTTATCATTACAATTAAAAATGGCACGTCCTAAAAAAACTTCAGCGGTCTATTCTCGGATTGAACTTAGTTTAATCGCGCAACTACGCGAGATCGCTTTCCAACAAAAAACAACGATTTCTAGATTAATTAAAAAAGCGATCAAATAT
>JAEOSY010000615.1 GCA_016840125.1 Candidatus Helarchaeota archaeon
CGATTCTTCTTTGTCTGGATTAAAGCATTTTTGTGTGATTTATAAAGAAAGAACTATTTGATTTTGAGTTTTCAACATTTCTCTCAAAATTTCCATTATCATATCAGATATCTCGGGATAAACTGTGGGAGGCGGCGGGATAGACCTTTTTACATTTACAACGGCTAAAAGAATTTCACTTAATCCTCGGAGAATCATATCCGGAGAATAAAAGGGTCTTTTAGATGCCCACCACTGCTGACACGAGTGGATCCCCCGATCCAAAAAATTCCGCGCATTGTTGAATAATTTTTGCTGTTCAGCATTCATACTATTATAATATTTATCAACAAGATGAGCGGCACTGAGTGCATACATAATGAATCGATGCTGTTCTCGATGTAAGGGATTATTAGGGTCAAACCAAAGAGGAAAAGGAATATTTTGTTCAAGGTCATAAGGCATCGTACTCCAGCTTGAGGCTTTAGGCGTTTGTTGGGAACCTTTAGGAAAAGTATTAATGATTTCTGATACAGAGCAAAGTTTAATATCATCCCGATGAGGTAAGGCTTTGAAAAGCGGAATAAGAAAATTACGAAAGGCATGCTTCACATGATGCCCGAACGTTTCGCCGTCAAGTGCCAGAATTACATAATAATCGTGATCTTGATTTTTATATTTTAAGCGGTTGGCAAAATTCTCAACATTGTTTAGCTTATCAAAAGCACAATCAACTGAAATGTAATCATCACGAAAGACAAGATTTAATCCGGTTTTTTCATGTTGTGAAATCCATCTAGTGGGAAATTCACCTAAAGAATTTGCTATCCCTGAACACATAACCCAATCAAAGCCCATTTCGTGAATTATGGGGAATATTTCTTCGCTTATAGCTAGTTCAGGGGGAAAGAATCCTCGAGGATTATAAGATTCACCAAAATAGTGTCGATTAGTCTCATTGTTTAGCTCAATTTGTCTGAAAATCTCTTGATCTGGCATAAGAGGAAGGAGAGGGTGAAATTTCCCTGAACCTGTAAAATCTATTTGATCACGAGAAGCTAAGGTAGTCAGATCTTCAATGATGTCAGCAAATCCATAATCATAAAGTTGTTCTGTTAAAGTAGCATTAATGTTTAGGCTGATTTTTGCATGAGGATGTTCAAGAAGTGCATTTATCATAGGTCGATAAGACTCTTTAACAATTTTTTTAATGACTGGAGCTATTTGTACCGGTGGCTGGTAAATATGGAAGAGAAAAGAAAAATAAACTACCATAATAATAACCTTTCATACTTTAAACCGATTTAAAGTCGTTTTAGGAAGAAATAATGAATTTAGCGTAAAACTTTATCGGAAGTAAGCGAACAATTGAGATTTTGCAAATCTTTCTCGTTTCTGTTTTGTGAAGAGTTTTCCTCGAATCAGAAGATTTCTTCCGTTGATTTAACTAAAATGTATATCTTAATAGAGGTTATATATTATTTTGGGGGGTGTTAAAAAAGGAAACTCTTGAACATTGTCCATTTGGAGCATTGGTTCAGAGTTTGGGTTTGGATTTCGACTTTTTATCCTGTCTGAAATAGAACAAAATTTCAAGTCTAAAACTGTGGTTGCTACACTAGTCTAACCAAGATTTTCTAATATCGTCTTGGTGGTCTGTGTTTTTGGTAGCAGTCTCTGCAATAAACAGGTCTTGTGCCATCAGGCTTGAAAGGAACTTCGGTTTCTACTCCACAGTCCGCGCATGTTACTTTATGCATTTCTCTGGGAGGTCGATCATTTCTATATCCCAATATTTTTCACCATTTTTTTAGTATACAAAGATTAACCCCTAAAGACTAGAAACTTCAAATCCCAAACCTAAGAACAGCATTCGTGGATTTATTTCATCCATGGTAATGCAATCCTAAAAATTAGAATCAATCCTACGCTTAGAAAGTTAATATGTATCCTAAATCAGTACGTTTAAGTCAACTTATAAATAAAACCCAATTCGATTATGAGTCAAAAAAGACTTAGTGCTACTTCTTTACATTTCAACAGTCCCGATTTTAAGAGGAATCTGCTCTGCTAGCGTAGCCCCGTGCATGGACTCTTATCTAAAGCCATGGAAAGATTAGCCTTAGTAATGCTAGGTAGAAATTTCCTTCAAAGGGAAATCGGATAAAAAACGGATAGAAGTGAAAATAGGGGCGAATAATCCACGCTAACTGAGTACCGACAAAGATTAGGACAATGCAACCAATGAAGATGGGAAGAGAGGAGATATTGAAGGCTGTGTCAAGGGCACGCATGAGCCGTGTACCACAGTGAGAGCAGAAGGCCATTTCTTTTGTGGTGGGTTTACCACAAGAGGGACATTTGCCAGTATCGGTGATTTGTGGTCCGGGTTCGGTTTCAAGACTATAGATTGCGAAGTACCCTTGCAGAAAATATACAAGAGCACCAAATCCCGCAAGTCCGAAGATAGCTACATTGAGGAGGACGATGAAAGTGTAATCGGGAGTGGTCAGAAGAAAGAACAACATAACTGGTAGAAATGCTAGAAGGATTGTCGCCATGATCGTGAATCCAGCCAAGAGGATAGTCAGCATTTTTCGAAGTGAAAGTGCACCGCCAACGAGGCTGTCAAGAACATAAAAGGTAGGCACGCAAATGTACAAAGTAAGAAATAGTAGCAGCGGAATCTTGATGGCGGTATATAGAATTTGAAGAATTTCTCCAGAGAAGAGCCCCATTGAAGCCCCGTAAACCAAAGTAAACAAGAAAATGGCTATTTGCAAATCGACAAAATATTGGTTTAACTGTCGGCCATCGTGGATATTTGCGAAGAGTTGTCTCCGATTCTTAAGAACTGTCTCCACTGTGCCAAGAAATCGAATTTCTCTCATAATATGATATTGAGTTATATCGAATATAA
>JAEOSY010000616.1 GCA_016840125.1 Candidatus Helarchaeota archaeon
AATAGCAGTAGGGATGCCTCTGCAGACTGGGTTGTTAAAGGAAATAATTTGCTCATAGTCATGATGCACTTTCAAGATGCTTACAACCTGGACCTCGAAAGAACTTCAAAATGTATAGTACATTTCGGCTATATTGATCCAAAAACCAATAAGGTTATGGCAGTTCCCTTCTGTACTATGAATACCATCCATCGTCCCCGTATTGAAAAGGAGCTTCTAATGGCGCAAGCAGTTACAACAGAAGAAAAACCAGAAACCCCAATACCTAAATTACAATCCTAATTGAAATTCTTTTTTAAAAACTCCTTTTTTTCACAGTTTACCAGTTAATGAAGGCGACAAGATAAAAGTAATTATGTTACATTTGCTACATCAAATACTTAAAAGAGAGTTCATAGGTTACTTTTTACGAGAAGAATTTAAAATTTTGAAGGTTTCGGTAACATGAAGGCTGGAATAGTTGGTGCATCGGGCTACACCGGTGGAGATCTAATTAGATTGGTGTTAATTCATCCTGAAGTGGAATTAACATACATTACCTCACGTCGATTCCAAGGGAAATTCGTAAAACATCAACACCCGAATTTAAGAGGAATTACGGATTTAAAATTTAATGAGTTAACACCAGATAAGGCAAGCCAATGTGATATCATTTTCATGGCGGTGCCACATAAAGCAGCGATGAATATAGCGCCAGATCTTCTGGAAGTTGGCTTGAAGATCGTAGATTTGTCGGCAGACTTTCGCTTGAAGGATCCACAGGTGTATGAGAAATATTATTGTCCGCATACGCATCCTGAACTGTTCGAGAGGGCCGTATACGGTCTCCCTGAACTATATCGTGAAGAATTGAAGAAAGCTGACATCGCTGCAGCCCCCGGTTGTATGGCGTCTAGCGCAATACTGGGCCTTGCGCCCATTATGAAGGAGTCATTTGTTGATACCGAACATATTGTTATCGATGCGAAAATAGGATCCTCGGGTGGTGGAAAGAATTTTAGCCTCGCCAGTCACCATCCAGAGCGTTCTGGTGTAGTTAGACCATATGGAGCAACAGGACATCGTCATCTAGCAGAGATTAATCAAGAGCTGAGCATCCTCGCTGGAAAGTCGATTAAGACGGGGCTATCAACGCACGCAGTCAGTATGATTCGCGGGATCTTGTCAACCATACATGTCTTCACGACAGCTCCGGTTGAAGACAAAGATCTATGGAAGGCATTCCGAAAAATGTATAATAAAGAACCCTTCATTCGATTTGTAAAACAATCCACAGGCAATTATCGTCTTCCAGATCCAAAGGCGGTGATAGGGTCCAATTTCTGTGATATTGGTTTCGTTGTTGATGAAAACATGCCGCGAGTGGTTGTACTTTCGGCACTCGACAATTTAATCAAGGGAGCTGCGGGCTCCGCTGTGCAATGCATGAATATCATGCTAGGGTTAGAGGAAACGATGGGATTAATGACTCCCGCGTTACATCCCATTTAGATTCATCACTCGAGGGAAATGCAATGAACCTAATTGAGTTAGAAAATAAGTATATTCCTTCCATTTTTCCTAAACGTCCAGTGATCCTGCAGAAGGGGAAAGGCATTTATGTTTGGGATACTGAGGGAAAGGAATACATGGATTGTGTCGGTGGAAATGGAGTTGCATTGGTAGGACATTCCCACCCTAAGCTTGTACAGACCATTAAGCAACAAGTAGAGCAATTAATCATCTGCCCCTACGTCTTCTATAATGAAAATCGAGCGAAACTTCTGGAAAGGTTGGCACAGTTAACCCCATCCCCCCTAGAACGAACGTTTTTCTCGAATTCAGGTGCGGAAGCTGTAGAAGCTGCTATCAAGTTAGCTCGCAGAGCGACTGGTAAAACGGAAATTATTGCAATGAAGCATGGATTTCATGGTAGAACCATGGGAGCCCTCTCCGCCACATGGAATCCAAAATACCGAACGCCCTTCCAACCATTAGTTCCGGGGTTCTCCCATGTACCATTTGGTGATCTTGACGCTGCGAAAAATGCCATAACGGCGGAGACCGCAGCAATCATAACAGAGGTGGTTCAAGGTGAAGGGGGGATAATTTCGGCCCCTGAAGGATTTCTCCCTGGATTGCGCGAATTATGTGATGCGAAGGATATTCTACTAATCATTGATGAAGTTCAGACTGGATTAGGGAGGACGGGCGAGTTTCTGGCGGGTTCCCATTGGAATGTAGTTCCAGATATTCTATGTCTTGCCAAAGGAATCGCAGGCGGTATTCCGCTTGGAGCAACGATGGCAAGCTCGGAAGTGTTCGGGGCATTAAAATCAGGGGAACATTTCTCAACCTTTGGTGGCAATCCCTTGGCATGTGCTGCCGCTAATACAGTATTAGATATTATCCAAGAAGAGCAGCTTGTGGCTAATTCAAAACAGATGGGGGAGTATTTCCTCAGAACCCTCGAGGAAGATGTGAAATCACTCCGTCTTGTGAAAGAGATTAGAGGAATCGGCTTGATGTTGGCGTTAGATCTTCGCTTGAAGCATAAAGCGTTTGTGCTGAAGGCGGTAGAGAAGGGGTTACTGTTACTCACTTCAGGATCTACAACTCTCCGAATGTTGCCCCCACTCAACATCACCCAAGAAGAAATAGACAAAATAATTTCGATGCTCCAAGAAGTTCTTACACAATAGACCACTTTTGAATATTACTTATTCCTTTTTATCGTCCAATATTGGCATCCAATTCGGGATTGTTGGTAAAAATTTTCCATCGGCTTGGATTTTTGCCAGGACTTTTGGATCTTTAATAAATTTGATCCTAAACTTAATACTTGCTTGAACTTTTTCGATGAGTTTGACTATTTCGCTTTGAGGTAGTCCAGATTCTTGGAGAGTTTTTACTTTTTCACCTATTATGGCTATATCCTTGTCACCTATCCCGATTTCTTTAAATTTTGCTATATACACAGTAAAAAAACCTTGTGGAATTTTTTTACTCATGTAAATCAGCTCTTTGTAATATATTTAACATGACAAGAGTTGCTCGAAGCCAGAAAAAAGGTAAGTGTGATGGTTGAAAGTCATTATTAGTTATCCTTCACCATACGTAAGGAGTTCGTCCGAGTTTTCCTTCCTTTTGAATTGCTGTAACAACCTTTGGATTTTCAATAAATGCAGTCCTAAACTTAGCATTAGTTTTTAATGCATCCACAATTTTTCCAATTTCACTTTGGGCTAGTCCAGATTTTTCAAGTGCTTCTAATTTTTGCACAATGATAGATATATCCTTTTCCATTATCCTCACGGCTTTTAAATCATCAAAATACTTACTCATTTCGGTCAGCTCCTTTAAATTACATTATCCTAAAATTATAGGTATTATTTAATAGTTTTTGTATTTCTTTTTTAAAATTTGATTGTCAGTACATCCTAATAGCTAATACTCTATACCCAAACCATTTAAGAAAAGACATGTATTAGAGATCATGGAGGTTAAATGTACTTGATTTCTAACGAAGATTTAGAAACAATTCAGAAACATGCAAAAAAATATAAAATCAAAAAGATCATTTTATTTGGGTCATCAATAGAGAATGAGAATGCACGGGATATTGATTTAGGAGTGAAGGGAGTAAACCCTGAAGAATTCTTCAGGTTTTATTGGGAGATCTATGGAGATTTATCTAAGCCAGTAGATCTAATTGATTTAGATAATGAATGTTTATTTACTAAGCTTGTGGAAAGAGATGGGGTGGTAATCTACGATGCGGTAGCTTAGAGGTTACCACTATCTCAGCTCGGTTTCTTGTGGGGCAATTGCAGTGGGACATCTCAGGGGTGTTCGAGCGCATAATATATTTAAAGAATAACTTGTGCTTTAAATGCAAATTATAAAAATAATGACTATTCAAAAGTAAATTTACACTATTACTCTAATTTGTTTCATTGACAGAAATGAACCTAAATAGATTATTTCGTAAAATCTTTGAATAGATTCTCTATTGGGTCTTAGAGCAAGTGATTGGACTGTGGCTACTATAAGGGCTAGACT
>JAEOSY010000617.1 GCA_016840125.1 Candidatus Helarchaeota archaeon
AACTCGCCAAATGCAGTATTTCGAATGACTTCAAGTATTCATCAGAAAGATCCTCAGGTTGAAGAGCATTAGCTGCCCCACTAAAGGCATATAAAATGCGGTTCCCTCTTTTATCTACTGCTGCATAACAAACTCCTGTAGGAATTTCTGAACTGAAAACAATGCCTTCCACTTCAACCTCTTCATTTTTAAAATCCCGAATTAACTTATCTCCAAAAGAATCCCCACCTAATTTCCCAATAAATCCCGTTTTTAGCCCTAATCTCGCACAGGCAATAGCAACATTTGCGGCTGTCCCCCCACCCATCAATTCTAATTTTGGAACGAAGACCTCCTCATCGATCCCCGGAAATTTCTCAATCAGTGCTACCATGTCAACAAGGGCTGCCCCTATCGCTACGACATTTTTCAAACTCACACCTCAAATGTCATAATAAGAGGATTAAACAGATTTCTATTTAATTAAGTTCAGAAAAAGGTATAAATTTAAAAAAAAAAAAGGGTATGCTTTTAATCTCCACTAGCTGTGAGCCCAAGAATGCCACCGACTAAAACTAGAATGCCCTCAATTGTGAAAATCCAAATACCAATCCCGAGCATTGCGAAGAAGAACGAAGGGGGTTGAAGAAACGCTAAGAAAGGAACTTGAAACAAGATTAGAGGACTAAAAAGTAGCAGTAATCCAGGAATAATCCATATAATTGCTACAATTAATGCGATTACTCCACCCGCTTTCTTCTCCGCTAACGCTAGAATTCCACCGATTAAAGCTAAGGCTCCTAGTGCTAATGCTATAATGAGATAGGTTGTGCTTGCTTGTAGCAATCCGTATTGTGTTGCCTCAAAAATGCTACCGAATATGGGGATACCAAGCATGCCTAAAATCGCTTCTAATAAAACCAGCGCGCCACCTATTAAGGCGAGAATGCCGCCAGCTTTTGCTGCGCCACCCATTTTTCATTACCTTATTTAATTTTTCATTCAAATTTTTTGATTATTTTTTAATTATTTATACAAAACATTTTGAAGACTTCTCATATAAAAAGATATTTCATAACTGTAAAGGACTTTCTTTTTCAAGATTTTCCTAAATCTAAAATAAAAATCAATAAAATTCCATCATTTCGTTGTATTTACTGGAGAATTTTTTTCTTCAGATGAATTATAGGGAAAAAATCTATGAATCTTTATAATTTTAGATAGCAAAATCATAAAGGATATTCAATAAGAGAGGTAAGTTACGGTCCATAGAATTTCAAAAACCATTGCAATAGTTCCCACAATCAGAGTGACAGTTCCACCACCTTTAGAGGCAAAAAAAAGAGAAGATCTGGAATTAATCCGAAGAGCTAGCGAGCATACTGATGCCGCCAACAAGAATTAAAACCGATTCTATGGTTATTGTTAGAAATACGACTGGTGGCCCCATAACTGGTAATATATAAATATATAAGCCGAAAAATCCGACAAATCCTGATAACTGTGAAAACATCTGTGCTATAGACGGATCTGCAATTAACCATGCTATAACAGGAAGTAATAACGCCATTAATCCAGCGATTAATGCTAAGGCTCCTCCTTTCTTAGAAGCAAGCCCCATGATGCCTCCGATGAGTGCCAACAACGCAACTAGAAGATTAATAATCATTAATACTAATTCTTCGGTGTTACCTGGTGATATTAAGGAATTTATGTTCATGAGGACTGGGATTAAGACGAAAGTTCCACCGATCAAAGAAAAAATGCCACCAACAACTTTTCCTGCGCCCATTTTTATCACTGATTTCTTTTTTTGAAAATTTGTATTTATTTTAAACGCGAAACAGGTATAAATAATTACTTCAAAGAGATCGAAATGAGTTTAAATTCTATTAAGCTTCTTCATTGGATATGAGTTTTATTGAATTAGAATCTCAGCACATCCCTCGGATTACAATTGGAACAAGCCCGTTTATGGGTGCCGGGCAGTTTGGGAGAATGGGCGGAATTTGGCGTGCTGAATTTTTCCAAAATGCTGAAAAAATGGCAGAATTAATGGTGCATAGTTATAATCAGGGTGCACAAGGTGTGGAAGTTATTCCTGCAGGAGCGATGTTAAAAGCCGCATTAATCGCTCGAGATAAATGTTCTGATTTTACAATTCTTGGGAGCACTCTTTGGGAGCGCATTGAAAATTATTTTCATATCGATGATCTAGTTGAAGTGGATGCCAAAATTATTTTTCTCCATGGATCAATATCCGATAATCGCGAATATAACTTAATTAGGGCGCTTCTTAAGAAGATACGCTTAGCGGGAAAGATTCCCGGGATCGCAACGCATTATCCATTGAGAACAATCCCCTTTATCCAGGAGAAAAAACTCGATTGTCCTGCTATTTTGCTCCCGTTTAATTTGAATGGGGAATTCATGGGGGACCAGAAAGCATTGGAAGAGTTGGTGGATTCCTTAGATTTATTTTTCGTGGCCATGAAAAGTTTAGCCGCCGGGAAAATTCCTCCGAATAAAGCGTTTCCATATCTTGGCGAACATAATATCTCTGCGGTAACGGTCGGAATGGTAACCAAAGAAGAAATTGAAGAAACCGTTGCTGAAGCTACAAAAGTGTTTACCTAATTAACCGAGGGCTCCAAACCATCCTCGAACCGTTTTTCGCATTTCCTTTTGATATTTAATAATCTGATCCTTTTTCTCTTGCGATGCATCCTTCAAATTATTTATTCTAGGAACGAAATTATTCTGGATATAATACTCTTTCAAAGATTTCTCAATTAAGTTCTCTGGGATTCTCTTCGGTTCATCCATAAACTCAGGATACTGACGTTCCCAATTTTCCAAGAAATCCCACACTCGATCTTTATTCATAAAAATCGCCATAACTCCCATTAAATTCGGAGAGGTTACTGCAATATTTGCATGGGGAATTGAATACTGGTTTCCATTGAATGATATGGCAATGCCTCCCTCTTCCTTTAATCTCCGAAGCATGTCCTTATCTGTGATACTATCACCCGTGGCAATCATTTCGGAGATGGGCACGGCTAACTTCTCCGAGATTTCTACTACCGCCGCCTCTTTCCGATGCCCTCCACGCACGAATATCTTGTTCATAACTCGAACATAATCCGAGTCTTGTTTCCAGAAAAATTGGTTAAGATCATCAATGACTACATCTAACTGCGAATCTTTCTTCAGATACTTTGTAAAAACATCCTCGATTAAGATTTGGAGGTGATTTTCAATATTTTTAATTTCATCTTTCAACGAGACATCAAGCATAGTGCAATAAACATGATCGAGCGGTATTCCCAGTTCTTGAGCTACAATATGTGCGTGTTGTGTGTAACTTGTTGAAATAATCGAGACATCCCAATCCTTCTTCAATGTTTTTATTGTTTCTATTGAGCCAGGTATTAATCCGATATTCTTCTTCGAAATCTCTACTAATTCAGGATCGGTGAAAAATGAAACGTAGATTGGAGCTAGGAGTTTCAATGTATCGCCTGGCTCGTAAGCTCTAATCCTCAATTCTTTGATAATTTCTGGGTTCTCGATAAGATAATCATCATAATTACTGACCATCTGGAAAAATTCATCCAATCTTTCGTATTTCAAACGAGGTCCCAACAACTTACATATTTCAGCCGCGAAATCCGTGAAACTTAACGGACCTTCCATATCAAACGCACAGACGTTCATACCCATCCCTTTCAATGGTTTTTAGTAAGTCTTTTTTTCTCATCTTAAAAAAATTTGTATTTATTGTCGAAGAGATGCTCGTTTTCCCTTTTTAGGGATTTTTGTTTTCACAAATAGCGAGTCCTCCTTATCTATGACATGGGGGTTGTGGCTTATAATTGTGATAAAAATATAGATGATCCTGCTCTTGTACCTCTATAATCGACAGAGAAAGAAAAAGAAAGCTTAAATTATTCTCTTTTTTTATCTAATTATACTTTAACTGCTTTTTCATTTGATTTTGGAATGTTTTTGCGTTGGTTGGAGGGGGAATTTCAATGTCTTCATCGGGTTTAAATTGGTCTCTCCAAACTCTAGCTGTTTTGATACCATTAATTACAAATTTTCGTGCCATCTTGAAGAACCACCACAGACGTGGATTTCGGATGAATTGAATGCCCCGTCGAAGAAAATAGAACCGATCAATTCTTTTGGTCAATTTAAAATAGAAGTCGTTGTAGGCTTCTTGAACAAGTTCGTAAATTTCTTGGGTTGTTAAATCTGGCGTGCGCATAATAGGTCGTACGAGATTCCAATGTGTATAATCCTCGTCAGTAATCCATCCGTTTTTTAAAGCTTGGTCATGTAATTGAGTAGTAGGATAGGGGGTTAGAGGTGTGAATTGCATTACGTCTATGTTGAGATCTTCTGCAAACTTAATGGTTGCCCTTACATCCTCTTTAGTTTCTCCTAGATTTCCAATAATTATACTGCCAAAAATCGTAATTCCATAATCATGAAGAATTTTCACAGCTTGTTTTATTTGTTCAATAGTAATTCTTTTTCCAATCACATCGAGGGATTTTTGATGTATACTTTCTATCCCTATAAACATCATTCTCCAACCAGCGCTTGCCATTTTCCCAACAATACGCGGATGCTTTACAACATCATCTACTCGACCTTGACATGATTTCCACTTTTTATGATAACCGTGTTCTTTAATTAAATGACATAATTTTTCAATGCGGTGCATATTGAGCGTTGATTCACTATCATTAAAGATAAACCAATTTTTTGTTTTATCCATATGGTTAAATTCTTCAATGATCCGTTCCGGTGATTTATACCGCCAGCCCCGCCCCCAATGGGACGAGATACAACAAAAATGGCATTGATGCGGACATCCCCTAGCCGATTCTAGGGTATCAATTGTTGCCCAAAAGTAGTGATACTCATAATTTTTGACCAGATCTCGCCTTGGAAAGGGTGAATCATTAAGGTTAATGAGTGGTCGATTTTCTGTCTGAATTAAATTTGAACCGTTTTTAAAGCTGAGACCCTGTATTGTTTTAAAATTTCCTCCATTTTCGAGATTAGATACAACCTCAGGAAAGGTAATTTCTCCTTCTCCACGGACTACGATATCCACTTCAGGATAGAGTGCTGTTTCAGGAACTAGACTTCCATGAAACCCTCCTAAAATGGTTTTAACATCATGTTCTTTCGCAATGCGAAATACTTTCAGAGCTCCATTGATCATCGATGTAGATGCAGATACTCCAACTAGATCAAATTTCTGAATCTTGTGCTCTATAAATTCGGGACTATATTCGAAATTTCGAAGATCTAAAATTTCCACTTTATGCTCTGGAACGGTCGCGGCTAAAATCATCAACCCCAATGGTGGGGCTTTTAAAAAATGATCCATACCGACTTTCAGACCTGTTGGATTGATTAACAAGATTTTCATATTCTTTAATTCCTTATATTTAATAGGTTGGATGATGAGTGTCCTATTTTTTATGTTTTTGTAAGTCTTCGACCATTTTGAAAACAGCGGGGATACCAACGAGTAAAAAATCCGGTACCATCCGCCAGAACCACAGGAACTGATCCTTAGCCATGCGGTGTCCGCCACGCATTAAGAAACTAGTCCGAAATCCATCTAAATAAAAAGAACGATATGCTTGTATTACTAAATCTAAAATTTCCTCAACGGTAAGATCAGGCGTCGCCATAATGGGACTAACCAGATTCCATTTATTGAAATCATTAATTTTAACCCATCCCTTCTCAAGAGCTTCCTCATACAATTTCGTTTTAGGGTAGGGTGTTAAAGGGGTGAATTGCATAATATCAATATCCAAATCTCTCGCAAATTGAATCGTTTTCATAACGTCCTCTTTGGTTTCCCCGACATTCCCAATAATAATCGACCCAAAAATTGTGATCCCTCGGTCATGTAACATTTTGACAGCTTCTTTAATTTGCTCGATGGTAATCTTTTTGCCGATTTTATCGAGACTTTTCTGGAAGATGGATTCGATACCGATAAAAAGCATTTTGAAGCCTGCCTTCTGCATCTTATCCACAATAGCTGGATTCTTTACAACTGAATCAACTCTCCCTTGCGCGCTATACCATCGCTTCTCCATTCCATGCTCAAGTATCAGATCACAAATTTTGTCAACTCGCTTCATATTCAATGTAAAGCTACTATCTTGAAAGATATGCCACATCCTGCGTGTATTAAGTTGCTGTAGTTCTTGGATGACTCGTTCTGGCGATTTTGTTCGAAATCGGCGTTGGTGAAATTGAATAACACAACAAAAGTGACAATCATGGGCGCAACCCCGGGAAGATTCCATTACATCCACAGATCCCCCGAAGTATGAGTAATAATTACCTCGAATTAAGTCTCGCCGTGGAAAGGGAAGTGTGTCGAGATCATCGATCAGGGGACGAGCGGGATTGTGATGAGCTGTTCCATTTTTACTATAACTCACACCCAAAACATCGTCTACTTTATGACCGTTATCCAAGGCTTTAATCAATGCAGGAAATGTCAGTTCCCCTTCACCTCGAACTGTATAGTCAATTTCAGGTCTTTCTACCAGTTCGGGGACTAAAGTTGGGTGATAACCACCTACTATGGTTGGTACGCCCTCTTCCTTTGCCATTTGACAAAGTTTGACCGTCGCTGAATAGGATGGTGTTAAACAGGATATACAAACAACGTCCGCACGGGACATTTTTTTCCGAATGCTCCGATTTAGCAACTTCCGATATTTTAAGTCCATAATTTCGACATGGTGGTCCGGTACTGTCGCTGCAATGGACATTAGACCCAGTGGGGGCGCTTTGATAAACCGATCCAGTCCTAATACTGGCGATGCTAAGGTCGGATTAATAAACAAAATTTTCAAAATTTGTTCCTCAACAATATTTTAAAAAAATCAGAGTCATATTCCTATTTAAACTCTTTTCTCCACTCCTTCCATTTTCTAAAATATTTTATTATCCTAAAATAGAAGATATCTAATTTGATTATCGCCTCTGCTCTACATCAGTTACAAATTGATTAGGGAAAAATTACCTGAGATTTTTTAAATCCTGTTATATAACCGCTATAATAGATTATGAATCGTGAATTTCTAAATAAAAAAAGAGAGAAATTAGAAAAGTTCGTTCTTTCGTTTTGATTTAATGAATAAAACTAGCGTCAATGCTACTAGTGCTACTGGGAATAGCCCAAAGGGTATTGGACTTGGCTGCGGAATTACGATAAACGCTTCGGTGTTGATATAAGCTGCATCGCCGTTACCGACTTCATCCATCACTAGTAAAATAGCATTGTCTTTTGTGGCATTTGGAACTGTAATCGTGGTGCTGAAATTACCGCTTGGGTCGGCAGTTACCGAACCCAGATATAGCCCATCAATGTAGAGGGAGACATTTCCATTAGGCATATAAAGCATTCCAGTCACTTGCATCGTCTTAGTACCAGTCACGTTTTCACCGGATATTGAGAGGGTTCGCACCCCTTGGCTGTTTAAATTTACTTCGACAGGTAGTGTTTGATCCAGGAAGCTTTCCGGCCCAGCCATGTCCCACCACTCTGAAACGATCCACATGTTGAATATCCCTTCTAGATCACTGACTAACCAGGGCTCCGTGGTTTCAACGTCAAAATAGACATCGAAGAAGGAATCCACCCAACCTGAACCAGTATCATTATCATAGCTAATAGTTTCATTCCTTGGTTTAATATTCTGGACGAAATCCCCGAAATTCAGCGTGAAGATCCAGTTAAGTGTTATGTTATTCCAAACGAACACATATACCTCCCACCCGCCAGACCACCAGGTCGAGAATTCGACTCGGAGATCTGCATTGAGGAAGAAGGGATTCCCTAAATCTCCCGAACCCGGGATGTAGTCAAAGCATAAATCATAGGAGCAATTATCTATCGGCATCTTGGCGATCTGCAACCAGAACTTAAGCATCATGGTTGTATAATTTTTAATGAGACCTCCGCCGATTATATCGACGTAGGGTGCGAGCGCTGAATGCATGGTAGTATT
Organism: Candidatus Helarchaeota archaeon; assembly: GCA_016840125.1. The sequence continues at coordinate 8,046 of JAEOSY010000617.1, forward strand.
CTTTACATCTGACTTTGGACCTGATGCAACTCCAGTTTTTGTCGTATTTTTTGGTTTGGTTTGAATGATTTGGGGTCTGTGCTTTACAACTGCTCCTGGGATCTCCTTGCTCGCATTAAATATTGCACCACAATTAATTGCATCTCCTGTTCGATCGCTGGCTCTGCCCCAGAGGTTATACCCTTGATCAGCGCTAGTGACTCGCCCGTCTCCATTGACATCCCAGCCAGTCCCATTCCCGGGGGCGGCTCCATTGATGTCTTCATCCGCTGGCTGCGCAGGCCCGTGGCTCTGTCCGAGGGCATGCTGCATTTCGTGTGCCCAAGTATCCCCATTAGTGGAATTTGTAACTATTGGGCCATGGGCGCCACCTACCGTTGAGTAACCATTTATGTTAGGCCCTAGACCACTAGAGACCGTGATACTAACGCCACTTCCTCCGGCATTCGTAGAAGCGCTTCCCCTGACAGAACTCCGATTATCTGCTCCTGATACGGCCCCATCACCATTGCCATCCGGATCCGGGATCGTGTTGATGGTTCCATCCCAGACGAAGATAACCACTTCGCAATTGTAAATTTCATTCATTCTTTTGATATTTGCTTCGATAGTTTCTTTTGAAATGGTCGTTCCTTGTACAACATTGATTGAAATAGGTACCACGACATAATCTGACGTTCCTAGCTTATGAATTTGATTATTTTGGGTGATTTCCATACCGGGCACAACCGGTACGCCTGCCACCACTGGAACTAAGATTATTGCAAACAGTAAAAGCTGTAATAGAGGGTTATGTTTCCTAATTTTAAATTTCATTACATAAAACTCCTTATTATATAATAATTGTGCCACGATTAATATATATCAATATCGAACAACATGAAATGAGAGAATATCCATATATGGGGCGAATATTCGCCGACCCATGAAAAAAGAAGGAAAAAAGGAGATTTTAATGGGGTGTTATAACTTTAACAGACATCTCTTGGTCCTGGTATTGGGCATTCTTCTTCTCTATACGTTCCCTATGGAGTGTATTCATCGTACAGAATGGTACGCGAAAAACTTTCTTTAATTCCCGGTCATAATACCCATAATGGACTAAACATCGGGATACTCGTTCGACATCCATGTTATAGGCATCCTGAAAGTGCATGCAACTAAGTAATAACCCTCGATCACGGAGGAAATTCGCGGCACTCTCCTCTCCTGGATTAAAAACGATAGCTCCAAGCTTTTTAAGGATATGAAGAACAACATTTACATCTTTCAGCCCATTTGGGTTCAAATAGCGAAGAGCGCTAGCAAAATATCCCGCCTCTACACTCTTTTTAAATATGGAATGTACTGCTCCATCTAGCCAGGAACCCATCCTTTTCCCTATTGAGGTAAGACCTAGGATACTTGAGAAGAGATTCTGCTTTCTATCGAGCTTATTTTCTTTAATAAAATCCCAAATCCGATTGGCCAAGTTTAAATATTTATGCACGTCAATGTATTCCTCGATTGCATGAAGTTTATTATTATTGGGATTTTTTGGGTCAACCTCAGCAACACAAAACGTTGCGAATCCGCAATCTTCATGGGCTGCAAGTTCAAATGCTTCAATGTCTTCAAACCAACTCACTAATTTCACAAAATTACTGAGCGTTGGAACGGGATAGAGTTTCCCTTTAAAAGTTCCATTATTATAATCATTATTTATGGCATATTGTAAATCAGAGGCATTATAGCGCATTCGTAATACCTCTTCTTTCGTGATTCTACCGCATAGTGATACTGGCTGATAAACAACTCCATCGACAACATCCTCATTTTTAACAGCAAAATCTAAAATTGGAGCCACCTGATCATCATTGATTCCACGTGCGATGGTAGGGACCAACACCAAATCGTTAAATCCGAGAGTTCTCATATTCTCGACGATCTGCATTTTTTTATCTAGGAGATCGACACCTCTAGTTTTTTGATACACTTCTCGATTTGTCACGCTGTCCCACTGCATATAACAAGCGTTCATCCCTGCATCTATAATTTCCTGAAGATAATCTATGTCAAGAAATTTTAAGCCATTCGTCGTTATCATCCGATGATTGAATCCTAAGTCCTTTGCCATCTCAATGATTTCTGGTAACTCTTGTCGTAAAGTAGGCTCACCACCAGATATTTGACACGACCCTGGTGGTATTGGCTTCGTCTCGCGGAAATGCTCCATTATCATCCGGATTTCCTCGAACGTGGGCTCCACAACATATCCTGTCACATTGGCATTAGCAAAACAAATCGGACATTTAAGATTACAACGATTGGTTATATCTATAAGACAAATACATGTTGCGGATTTATGATTTTCACAAATCCCGCAATCATATGGACAGCCCTTTAATCCATGCTTACCTCCATGGATTGAATATGGTCCCTTATCAAAAGCTACTTCCGGATCCTCGGAAAATTCACGCGAATCTTGATGATAGAGCTGTCTCCAGTTATAATAGTCCGAATTTCCCGCCAATATATCCTGAAAATCCCCATGATCCGGACATTTCTTCTTCATATATACTTTATTATTATCCTCATAAATTACAGCGTCGATCTGTTGCTTGCATTCAGGGTGTGGGCAAATACTTACGGTTTTCCGTATAATTTTCAAGTTCAGGTCCTCCGAATTACGTTCATAAAAATCACCACAAAAATTATTCCTTAATATATCCCGTGCATCATTTTATTAATCTAGCAAAACCCTCTGCTCCCTATTTAATTGTTTGTATGTGCGCTAAAGCCTGAATTTACTTTATCTTCTGCATATATCAAGGAGTTCAAAATTTTAAATAAATAAAAAATGGATTGTTTCTCCTTACTGCGGTGTAATAATCTCGACCGGAACCTTTTGTTTTTGGTATTTAGCGTTTTTTCGCTCTATCCGTTCGCGATGGATTGTATTCATGGTGCAGAAGGGGATTCGGAAAACTTTTTTTGATTCCCGATCAAAATATCCATAATGAACCAGACAACGCGAGACTCGTTCTTGATCCATGTTGTAAGCATCTTGAAAATGCATGCAGGACACTAATAAGGCTTGATCACGGAGAAAATTCGCAGCTTGGTCCCACTCAGGTTGGGTAATGAGGTTTGATAACTTACGAATTGTATTGGTAAAAGAACCCACTTTGGTGGGGTTTTTAATCAGTTCAGAAAATTTGATATATCGTGCTGTATTTGCCAATAGACCATATTTTAACCCTTTCCGGAGTAAAAAGTGTCCAATTCCATCTAACACGGACCCTACTTTCTTGCCAGCAGAGGTGACTCCAAATAGTTTTGAGAAGAGTTCGGGCTTTCCCTCTAAATTATTCTTCTTTAGAAAGTCCCAGACGATATCCGCAGCCTTTACGAATTTAGTTACATCCACGTATTCATCGATTGAGTGTAATTTGTTCTTCATCCGGTCCTTAGGATCAACTTCAACGACTCCGATGGTGGCAAAGCCGCAATCTTCATGGCTCGTCATTTCAAAGCCCTCGACCCCGTCAAACCAGGTCACTAACTTCACAAAATGGCTTAACGTAGGGATAGGATAGAACAATCCCTTAAAAGTATTATTTGTGTGCTTGTCAATGTCTGCAAAGAGATCCGAGGCATTATAGCGTAATTGTTTAATTTCCTCCTTCGTTATTCTCCCACAGAGTGAAATAGGTTGATAAATGATACATGAGATGACATCTTGATTTTGTACCGCAAAATCTAAAATCGGACCCACTTGGTTATCATTTACGCCGCGCGCGATTGTAGGTACCAGGGCCAAATCACGATACCCCAGCTCTCTCATATTTTCCACAATTTTCATTTTCTTTGCTAATAAATCTGCCCCACGAGTTTGTTTATATACATTGGGATCCGTAACACTATCAAATTGCATATACGTCGCGTTCATGCCCGCATCAATGATCTCCTTCAAGTAATCAATGTCTGTGAATTTCAACCCGTTTGTGGTAACCATTCTATGCTTGAAACCCAAATTTTTTGACATCCGAATAATTTCGGGAAGATCACCCCGAATTGTAGGCTCACCGCCTGAGAGTTGGATTGCAGTGGGGGGCATGGGTTTCGTATCCCTGAAGTGCCCCATAATTTGTTCCAACTCCTCCATAGTTGGCTCAACTACATAGCCCGTAACATTCGCGTTAGCAAAACAAATTGGACATTTCAAATTACACCGATTCGTAACATCAATCAAACAGATACAAGTAGCGGACTTGTGATTTTCACAAATACCACAATCATATGGACAGCCTTTTAATCCAAACTCGCCCCCTTGTGATGAATGGGGACCCGCGTTAAATTTAGTTTCCGGATCTTCAACTATCTCCTTTGAATCATGGTGATATTCCCGACGCCATAGGTAAAATTTGGTATCTTTTGCTAAAATATCCTCAAAATCCCCATGGTTCGGACACTTCTTCCTCATGAGTATAGTATCTTGATCTTCAATAATTTGAGCCTCAATCTGCTGCTTGCATTCAGGACAGATTGAGATCGTCTCACGAATTACCTTCAAAAGCATTCCTTCTTTTATTAGTCCTGTAAGTCTTATTGTAATACCCCATGCACCATATTTATGTGTTCTTTTTTCTCAGTATAAAATACAAAAGCCACCGAGATATGGTTTTAAACTGTAAATTATATGAATTCATTACAAGGTGATTTAGATGCTCTCTGAAGATATCCGATCCGCTTTAGCGATCATTAGTTTGGGATTAGTATTTTTTGGTTTTTGGTACGGAATGATTTTTTTTGGTCCTCCCGCCATTGCATGCGCTGTATTAGCACTGTATACAGCTCCGGAGGAGAAAGTTATTGAAACTCCATATAAAGTTTGCGCGTTTATTGGACTAGCACTCGGAGTTTTAGAGACTGTCGGTGGTATCTTAGTTTTAACAGGCGTAGTAGTTCCAGGTTAATAAAAACTTTGTCCATTAACCCATAAACCTCAATATGAAATTACAGCGAAGGAAGCGTGATTGTCCCGTGGGGCATAAACGTGACCTTTGCATCACGGCCGACATGGGAATAGGCTAACTCCATGGCATCATCAACGGTCTTTGCCGGTTCTAATGCATATAAATCCCTCAGTTCTTTTGGATCCATTTTAGAAATAAGGATTATTTTTGCTTTCTGTTGAACTTTCGCAATGTAATACGCTTTATGACCTCCCATCACAAAATTCGTTTTCACTTGCTTTTCCAAATTCTCATAGGTCCTATATTTCTTCGCCCAATCAACAAAAACCGGATGCCCATGCCCCTCACGACACTCTAGCGCGCTAACAATTACGCCACCAGGTCGCACAATCATCTGAGCATTGTCAATTGCTTTATAAGCTTGATATAAATCAATATCCTTCGGGTACCCTGCTCCTACTAGCACAATATCCGCTAATCCCCTGACTTTTACGCGATAGATGGAATCATAAAATCTGGCAGCCTCTTCATGTGCTGCAAACAGGTCCCCTGCAAAGGCACGAATGAGTTTCTTCTTTGTATTTCGCACCAAGTTTAGCATAAATCCTGCTTTTGTCCTCTTCGCAGCTTCAACCATATCTTCATGGATGGGATTCTCAATTAATTTACCTGTCACCGCCTTATCATCGATCAAATAGGCATGGTTTTGGTTAATACTCGTTCGCCCACTAATACCGGGAAGTATGCTTTTCCGCCCTCCTGAGAAGCCTGCATAGTAATGATATCCCACTTTCCCTGTCACAATAATATAGTCCGCCTTGGCTGCGATAGCATTAATTGCTACCTCTGTTTTCCGCGATGTCATCCCAAGCTTCACTAAATCTGGCGCATTGCAGTCGTGACTTACACAATTCACGCGTTCTATTACTTCTTTTCCCACTAGCTTCAGCTGTTCCTCAGGTTTTACGGATCGATGGGTACCACATGCAAAAAGTACCGTTATATTCTCATCTGGCACTCCGCAGGCGTTTAAAGTGCCAAGTAACGGTGGGATCATTAAGTACCCTGGTGTCCCTCGCGTATGATCTTCCTGAGTAATTACCACCGTTGAATTCGATTTGATAACTTGCGATAATTTTGGTGATCCAATTGGATTTTGCATCGCCCTCTGAATTTCTTTTGCTGGATCACTCGCTCCCGCTGGCTCATTCTTTGTTTTTACCACGTCGAATAGATTTTTCTCTGAAATCTCATAGAGGATCTCAGATTCTCCGTATTTAATGCGGATTTCAACCATCCTTGCATCGCCATTAGAACATAACAATCTAGAATTTTAAAGCTTACTGGTCGAAACCACAAGGATTGGTAACCTTATGTGGATTTTTCCCTCTTCTTAAATTCTCGGAGTAAGCTCGTAAATTTCAGAGTTTTTCCTTGGTAGTTCAGCTCTGCAAGAGCCTGATCTTGATAGGCATGAAAGAGTTCTATTGAAAGATTTTCCCAATCTCGGCATATAGTTAGGGTTTTTGCGTCGTTTTTCAAGAGGCTATCGTGGGACATGATTCCAAGAAATTTCGCAGCAAGAGGTTCGATAATGTCTGAATCAGCGGCTATTAGAACATCTCGGACAAATTCGTCTGGAGCGTACCATTCTTTTACCCGCTGGAAATCCCGATGAATTTGAGTTAGCAATACATTTTTGGGACCCTCCCACAATTCCATTATCATTGAATCACGATGGAAGCGAGCGAGTGGAGTGAAATCTTCCATAATGCCATGACCCCCAAAAAATGAGATAGCAAGTCTTATCAGTTCTGGACTTTCATAGCACGTTACAATTTTTTGCAACATAATCAATTCACGCAATCTGAATCGTCGCTTCCGCTCAGAGAGATCTTTAATCTGGGTTAATTCTTTCATTCCTGCAGCGAGCTGTTCCCCTAAAGCGATGAATTCCGCAAAAATCTTAAATGTGGCTGCCGCGGTTCTCTTTGCTGAAAGATTCAGATGATTAATTTGATTTATCATTAATGGAAAGAGTGCAATATTAATTCCAAAAGCAGTTCTAAATTGTGCATACAAACTAGCTTCACGAGCACACCGTAAACCTGCCGCACCAGCGCCAATTCCGATGTTGAGCCTTGATAAAGAAAGGACAACCCCCACAATATCTGCGAGACCGTTTTCCAAGGCGCCAACTTGGTAGCCAATCGCCCCATTATACGTCACTTCGGCAGTTGGAAGCTCCGCGGTCCCTAGCTTCTGTTTAAGTCGATCAATCGTATAAGAATTCCTAATCCCCCGCTCTTTATTACCTGGGAGCCATGAAGGAACCACAAAAACAGCTATTCGCGTTGACGAGGGAGTTCCTTTAGGTTTTGCTGAAACAAGGGCATAATCACATGTCATGGCTGAACAGAAGAATTTCTTTCCATAAAGACGCCAACAATTCGAAATTCCATCAGCTCCCTCTGCTTCTTCGAATACAGCTTCAACGAGACTCTCTGGGACGTCGCTACCCCCTTGGATCTCAGTAATAAATTGAGCCCCTCTTCCATACGTACCATTATTTCCATTTCGGACGTGTTTAAGTATATTCTGCGCTTCAGGGTCGAGTATATTTTTTCCCGTTTCATATTTCTCTAAGAGTGCTACCATTCCATGAGTGCAGACTATGGGACACATAACACCCATTTCTCCTAACTCAAAGAGCAGAAATAATTTGCAAAAGCGACTCCAGGATGTATTCCTACTTGGATCAAATAAGCCTAAACCGAAAATTTCTCTTTCTAACGTTTCTGTCTCGGCACACCTCTCTAACCTATCAATTCTATGATTGTGAGCGTCATAATGCTGTAAGATTGTACATTTAATCCGATTCTCGAGTCTTGTTGCTTCATTGGCAAGTGGACTCCATTTAAATGACACGGTCTTAGAGAGCTCTTTGAGCTCCTTATCAATCTTCTCGAATTCATCTTTGGTATAGTGTTTCACTAACGTCTGAAAAAATCCATCATCCTTATAGAAATCAAAATGGTCCCGGACGAACAGATAATCATCAAACGAGTATAAATTATTTCTATTGCCTTCTTGAGCACACATATTAGTTCCTTCTAAAAATTTTTGATTGATTAAACTCTAGATTCATTATTGCTTAAATTTGTTAAGTCAGTTGAAAAGTTGTATTTAAATAGCAAGATAGACCATAGAATAAACGAGCGAACGCAAAATCCATTTTTCGGGTTTTGTTGAATAGAAATCTAAAATTACTAAACTTAAAAATAAGAGGGAAATGAATTGGATACGGAATTAACAATTTTCGTTAGTTACGCGATGGCGGATGCGCGAAAGCTAAAAATTAGTGAAGTCTCAACGGAGCTAGAGCTACAGGACGGTATAGACAAAGTACATTTTTGGGAAGGGTGGCATGGATATTTAGATGGCGATATTATCAGTTTCATGGAAGATAATATTAAGATCTCTGACATTTTCATCGCAGTATGTACAGAAGCCTCCAATGCATCAGAGAATTGCGGAAAAGAAAGAAAAATGGCGGTTTTCCAGAATAAACGGCTCATTCCTCTGTTCGATGATTTCACTCAAGTTCCCGCTACATTTCAACCCTATATGGGGGTAAATCTCACAGGAAAGAGTGTAACCGATGTGGTTGAAGAAATACATGAGTTGATACTGAAGGGAAGAGAAGAGGTCATTCAAGGTCCAACCACTTTAAAAAAGGCTGCATTCTTCACGAAACAAGTTAACATTGATGAAATCCAAGTACTTAAGGCAATTCAAAAAGAGATGAATCATATTATCAAAGGGTGCTTTAAAGTTGATGCGCATGGATACGTAACTTCCTTGAATTTCACTAATATAACTCTTGATTCCATTCCTAAATCTATTTATTCGCTCAGAAACTTGGTCGCAGTGAATTTTTCAGGAGAATCTTTTGAAACGGATCAAGAAGTAAAAGAACTCCTTTATGATGGGAAAGAAATATTCATTAATGGGAAACCTTATATCGAAGGGCAGATCGAGGAACGGGTTAGAATTGATTCACAGAGAAGTCACAGGTTACGAGAGAAGTTTAAGGTAAGGCCCGACCAAATCGAAGTACTCGAGGAACTACAAAAGTTGCTGGATAAAGAACTTCCTAATGAAGATGAAATTGGCTGGAGTGATTATGGTGTAAAAGTGGAAAATGAGGGGGTCGTTACCTTAGGATTAGCTTCTCGCGATTTACCTCGTATTCCAGAAAATATAGGAAAATTAGATACATTAGCTGATCTATTTATGAAGTTTAATAATCTATCAGCTCTGCCTGACTCGATAGGGAACTTGATTAAATTGAGACGATTATCGTTCATGGAAAATCAACTCACTGTTCTCCCGGAAAGTTTTGGTAATATGATATCGCTCCAGGAGTGTAGTATTAGCCGGAATCACTTTAAAACCCTGCCAGAATCTTTTGGCAACTTAAAATCGATACTCACCCTCTGGCTTTACTCAAATGAATTAGAATCCCTCCCCGCGTCCTTTGGAGAGCTAAAGACACTTGAACGACTATATATCTACGAGAACAACCTTACTCATCTTCCTAAATCTTTTGGGAATCTTAAATCCCTTCAAGAACTTGACATTTGCAGGAATCATTTGACCACTTTACCTGAATCCTTTGGCAATTTAGATTCTCTTCTTAAGCTTGACCTCTCTCGAAATGCGCTAGAAAGTCTTCCGGAATCGTTTGGTAACATGGATTTACTCATGAAGCTTGATCTATCATATAATCAGCTTAAATCGCTTCCTGCGTCCCTAGGAGGTTTAGAATTACTTGTAGACTTAAATGTAAGTGAGAATTATGATATTACACATCTACCCGAATCCATTGGAACCTTAAAATCACTTGTTGAGCTAAATATACAATATCTTGGATTATTGGAACTTCCGGCATCCTTTGGAGGGCTTGAATCACTACGTATATTAAGCATGATAGATAACAAACTAACAACTCTCCCAGAGTCTTTCGGAGACCTCAAATCTCTTATAATGCTGAACTTAAAAGGTAATAAATTTGAGAAACTCCCTGAATCCTTGCTGGACCTTCCAAATCTGAGGGTTCTGAACGTCCAGAACAATCCTTTAGATTCAAGTGCCGATCAAATCATCCAAAAATTAATAAAAAAAGGAGTTAAAATTATTCGATAAAGGTGATTAAAAAAAATGGCAAGTTTGGTTGGCAAGGCATCAATAATTGTTGGCGTTGTTGGTGTTATTCTAACCATCTTTACTGCAATATATAAGGCCTATGGGAGCATAGATGTTTTACTACCAATCTGTGATGGATTTGGAATAGTCGCGATCGTCCTTGGAGTCACCACATGGATCTTTTCTGAATTGAGAATGAATATAGGAATTTTTGGAATTATGATGGGAATTAACATTATATTATTTTATTACCTTATTCCCTTATTCTAAATATACCCGAAAAATATACTTTTAAACAGTAAGTGAAATAATAATTTCATCAACTTTGTGATCGAAATCTATCTTAAACTGAGGTCGTATTAATGCAATTCGATATTGTTATAGAACCGATTCTATGGTTTATCGCAGTAGGCGTTTTCTTTATTTTAGGGGTTTTTTTCTTTAAAAAGTATCGAGAAAGTGAAACTGAAGCACGGGCATTCTTTTCAGGGACGGCTGTATTCATGTTTGCCTATGTTATTTTTAGAACAATTGAGGTTGTTCGCCGCTATTTTATTATTTCTGATTATTATGATATTGAGAATTGGTGGTATGTCACCTTTAATCCAATAAGTGATATCAGTTTATACATGCGCTTGGCTTTTCTGGTTGTTTCATGGATTGGAATTGCGTACTTCTATTTCCGAATCGAGGGCACGATCTTACAAAGAAAAACGTTCTATATTTTGACTATCGGTGCTGTGCTTAAGTTCTTTCTTAATCCTATGATGTATTTCCCTGACGTATTTCCATTTAGTACGATCGAAATTATTAATACTATCTTATTTATCATTGCAGGATTTTTCCCTGTCTGTCTTTTCGCCTATTTTGCCATCGCTAACTATGTGGATAAAGGAAAAGTATGGGGCGTATTATCATTGGGAATGTTCACCTTTATCCTTGGAGAAGCCCTCAGCAATCCAGAGGCATACATGATTACTTCAGGTCTACCAGCTGGTTTGGTGGCCATCGGCGCCCCCTTAATGGTCATCCTTGGTGGTGGATTACTATTTGCAGCTTTGAGGCGGTTGTACGGTGACTGAAGAAATAAAAGAATTAAAAGAAGAAATAAAGCGGCTTAAATATTATATAGTAATTCTAATAACACTCCTAGCGGTGGCACTCTTTGCTCTAATGTACATTCTTTTATAAAAAATCCCTTTCTCTTTTTAAAAAGAAATATATCTTTAAAACCTACTAGTTTAGATATCACTGATTAGGATTAACCGTTATATGAAACGACTTGCTTTCAGTTCAGATCTACATGGGGATGAAGAGAAATATCAGAAATTTTTCTCGATAGAAGCGGATTTCCATGTTATTGGGGGCGACCTATTACCAAAGCGAGGGACACTTAAGACTATTTACAAAAAACAGAGGACTTTTGTGAGTGAATTCCTAAAAGAAATTCTAGAAAAGCATAAAGGAAAAACAAGGACTTTCCTCATGCTGGGTAATGATGATTTAGATCCATTTGAAAAGGATATTCTGAAATTTGAAAGTGAGGGACTCTGTCATCAGTTACATGGGAACAAATTTGCCATAGACGGCTTCGAACTGATTGGTTTCAAATACATCCCTCCCACTCCCTTCTCTCTGAAAGGAATTGAGCGTCGCGATTCACGAGGCGTTATTGATCCCCTGCATCGGTTATATTCATCGTTTATATTCGAGGATGATGGAACTCCCATAAAGATTGATTTTCAATCCTATTTAAAGTCTCAACCATCAATAGCAGAGTTACTGGATGCACTTCCGAAACCGGTGGACTATTCCAAGACAATATATGTAATGCATACCCCCCCATATAATTGTGAAATTGATCTGACCATAAGTTGTGACCCTGTTGGTTCCCTTGATGTGAGAGATTTTCTTTTTGAACATCAACCTGCTCTTTTTCTTTGCGGACATATTCACGAGGCTCCCGGGACTTATTACCTTGGAAAAACCCCGTGTATAAATCCAGGACAACTCCATGAATTTGCCTATAGCTTATTCGAACTGGATAAACATACCATAAAATTCTTGAAAATACCTCCTATTCTCAATGAAAAAACATAATAAGATAATTTTTGATAAAGGGTAACGATTCTTTTTTTTTTAGGATGGTAACGGGATGGATGAAATTAAAGAAGAACTTGCGAAGTATCAATCGGAATTTAATCATTGCATGCATTGTCATCTTTGCTATGCAGCAAATTGGCATAAAATCGATGATTGGCGTATTTCATGCCCCCAAGCTGCTAAGTTTGGCTTTGAATCGTTTTATGCATCTGGCAAAATCGAACTTGCACGTGCATTTCTCGAAGGAAAGATTAAAGAAAGCACTCCTCGCTTGTTAGAAGTTCTCTATACTTGTACGGGGTGCGGTGCGTGTAGAGAACATTGTCATGAACTCTCTGGATTCAAGGCTGATCATGTTGAATTATTTGAAACTCTGAAAGCACTCGTCGTTGCCAAAGGTTGGGGCCCCCTACCCAAGCACCTTGAATTTGCAGAGAGCATCACGAAAAACCACAATCCATATCATGAAGATCATGATAAACGGTTTGCGTGGTTCCCAAAGGATCTTCCAGCTGATAACTCAGTTGTGTATTTTGTGGGCTGTACATCCTCCTACCGCCAGCAAAAGATTGCCGAGGCGACCGTCAATGTATTGAAAGCATCTGATACCCCCTTTTCGGTGCTTGGCTCCGAAGAGCGGTGTTGTGGGTCGCCCCTAATTCGTACAGGTCAACTAGAGATAGTCAAAGACCTTGCGTCTCATAATATTGAAGCAATTAAAAATTTAGGTGCGAAGACAGTTATATTTTCTTGCGCTGGCTGTTATAAAACTTTTAAAGAGGACTACCCCAAACTTGGATTTTCCCTTCCATTCAAAATTCGTCATACCACTCAGTACTTTTTGGATCTTTTACGAAATAAAAAACTAAAAATCAAACCCCTTCCTCTTGACATTACTTATCATGATCCCTGTCATTTAGGAAGACATGCTCGAATTTACAAACAACCCCGGAAGGTACTTAAAAAATTACAAGTGAGGCTTCATGAGATGCCTCGGAACATGGAAGAGGCGTTCTGCTGTGGTGCGGGAAGTGGTGTCAGGTCTGCCTATCCAGAATATTCCCATTGGGTTTGCAAAGAGCGGTTAGATGAAGCTATTGAAGTAGATGCTTCGGTCTTGGCTTCTGCCTGTCCATTCTGTAAAAATAATTTTGAAGAAACCATAAAGGAGTTTCCTGAGCTAAAACTGCGTATTGTTGATATTAGTGAACTCATTAATGAGAGTTTGGAGGCTGAATAGAAATGGCTATTTTAGATACTAGCACCATAGAATTAGAATTAGCGAAAATTGTTGGTAAAGAACATGTTTCAAGTGATATAGTGGATTTGGTTGCACATGAGAGAGACGACCAATTCTTCTTAGTTGCTCCTCACCTGCCCGACTTTGTGGTCCGCCCCGAAACCAAGGGGCAAATTCAAAAAATTCTCCGATTCGCAAACGATCAGAAAATCCCTATTGTACCGTATGGGGCCGGGATTAATCGAAAAGGTCTTTGTATCGCCTCGGAGGGTGGAATTATTCTAGATATGCGTCGAATGATTCAAATTGAGATCGATGAGGAAATGATGATCGCCAAAGTGGGACCTGGCGTGAATTTTGCCCAAATAGTGATTGAATTAAATAAATATCCTGCTTTACGATGTCTTACTCCCGATGCCCCTGCGACTGCATCAGTGCTGGCAAATTATATGTTACGTGGAATTTATCCCACTTCAACCCGGTATGGAATTGATCATTTAATTACGATGGAGATCGTCCTTCCTAACGGAGACGTATTGGATACTGGTTCTGCAGCCACCCCAAACTCCCCCGCCCCGTATTGTGGAATAGTTAATGGTCCTGATTTAACGAAACTCTTCCAAGCGAATGTCGGTACCATGGGGGTCGTCACAGAGGGGCGGATTAGACTCTATCCCATGCCAGAGAAAATCGACGTGCTCATGGTTCGCTTTCCAAATTTCAAATCAATGATGGAACCCGCAAAACAATATGCTCTCCAAGATCTCGTGGCAGGGGTTTGGGTGATGACGTTCGCCCCCATTGCTATGGAGCTTTTTATGAATACAAAAGGGGTTAAAGATGAACTCTTTGCAGCTCTTTGCTTCCTAGAAGGAACAAACGAAGAGGTTGAAGATCAAAAGAACCAGGTACTCCAGATTGCGGAAGCTTCAGGGGGTGAAGATCTGGGTTTACCAAACTTCACTAAAAAAGAATTCATCCTTGACCATAAGTACATGCGAACCTTCATTAGAGGTTGGCGTATGGGGAACCTCTGGGGAACTTCTTGTTACGGTCCTCTCACGAATGTTCCGAAATATTATGAAATTTCAAAAAAACTGTGTAAAAAGAATAAATTGGAAGCATTGCATTTTGAAGCAATGCCAGTTCATCCTTTTCAAGGACAACTTACGTATGTAGACCCGTGTGTCATGTGGGACGGCGGAGATCCTGAACAAGTCAAGAGAGCCCGTCAATTATCAGCGGATATTCGTAAAGCGTTCCTTGACATAGGTATCTATGGATTTTTCAGGCCGTTTCCCGGCACAGTTAACTCTGAAGAATTAGGTATGTATGGTGAGATCTGGCGGAAAATCAAACGGCTCATCGATCCCAATAATATTATGAATCCCGGGAAACCACCACTTACATAATCTTGACGTTTAATTTATTTTATCCTCTACTTTTATTTCTTCCAGCTGCGCTTGGCGTCTGGCGAGGAATATCGAACTTACAAGAATAAGGATTACTCCCACAATCATAACAGGTAAGGAATATGATTTGGGAGGAGCAAGCATGAATATCACAAAATAAACAAAAACAGGGCCAACTTGAATGGGGACAAGCTGAACTGGAACTAATCTGCTCACATCTCCATGTAGGAATGCCTGTTGTAACTTAAAGATTCCCAAGACATTGGTAACTATTAATATTACACAGGTAATTGCAAATAATCCAAGATATTGGCCAGCACCAAAAACAGGTCCAAAGAGCGCCATTACCACAGCTACCCAAAGATTGGAAGCTGCGAACATGGAACCTGAAAAGATAGCTAAGAACAATCCTCTATGTCGTTCATTTTTCCTTTGAAAAAAATGACAGAAGAGCGCTATCGAAACCAAAATAGTAGAAAAAATTGTAGCTCGTAAAAAAAACCCTAGTTCTAATGAACCGGTATCTATTTTTATTTCTAATTCGCTGAAACCTAATAATGTTATCCCTCCGATCATTAAGAGAATTCCGAGAACATCTTGCCTATTAATACGCTCATTTAGAATTTTAAGGGAGCCAATCGCTAGGATTATTAAACCAAATGCACTCAATCCTGGGACCAATCCCGCCCCAACACCCCATTCGGGTGTATTAGCTAAAAAAAATAACACTGCTCCAAGAATCACTCCGATAAAAATGCCTAATACCCAAATCGGGTTTCTTAACAACTTCTTCCCTATTGTCTCTCCTTTGGGTAATTCATTGATCGCTTTTTTTTGCATCAGCATTCCAATATTAGCTGCTATACCCGCAGAGATCGCGATGAAAACCCCTAGTAAATATCCCCAATCCTGCACGTCGGAGGCTCTCCCGCCCATCACCTATTCTAGATCCAGAAACTCCCCATGGGAACCGTCAGCAGGAAGACAATAAAGAAGGTGATACTCACTAGCCTTCGTTTCTTGCTGAGAGGACTCACATCATTCAACGGACCGGGGTGTTCAAACCTCATGCCACTTAAGATGAGAACTAGGAATGCCATCAACCAGTTGATGAAGATCATTCCGACAAAGGCAACATAACTCACATATTTATAGTATTTATCACCAAACATTGCCCGCGAAACATGCCCCCCATCCAATTGCCCAATTGGAAAGAGATTCAAACCCGTTACAAAGCAGCCAATCCATCCAGCAAAGGCGAAAATATGTAACATATAGACCATACTTCCCCCTGGTGCCGTAACAAAAACATTATAAGGGATATTCTGTAGCATAAGTGGCTCTAATAACCAAAAGAGAAGTGGGTCGGGAAACTGCGCCCCCGAGAGCTGTTCGATCGTTGCTCCAGTCGTTCCATAGATTTGGGCGTTGGTAAAGGCAAATGTGAGGTAGAATCCAATAATGGTGACGATGACAGTCACCAAAAAGCCAAAATACGGTCCTGTCAAGCCAACATCAAACAGTTCATCCTTGCTTTTAGGAGGTGATTTTTGGACGATGAGTGCTCCCATTGTGCCTAAAGGTGGGAAAAACGGAATGAAATAGGGGAAAGAACTTTTAATTTTGTTCTTACGACATGCTACTATGTGTCCCGTTTCGTGAATCCCTATTATCAACATAATTGCAATTGTGTAACCAAAAATTAATAATATAAAGTATCCGAATGAGGTATCGAAGAATGTAATATATAAATCTGAAGTTAGAAGGAAAATAGCAGCACCCATGACCGTTCCAATCGTTATAATTAACAAAATCGCATTCAGATTAATCCGTTTCTTCTTTGGTTTTTCTGGCTTCTTCGGTAATAAGCGCAGAATCAGTTCATCTGATTTTTCTGGCTTCGCGGAGGGAACATTACTCCCCATCCCAAAAACCGGAACTGATCCCTGACGGCGGAGAAACGGATAATGCTTGTATTCATCTAACTCATCCGCTAGAGCATTAAAAATCGGCTTTAATTTCTTATCCACCCACTCTTTCATGAATTCTGGTGATTGTATACCTTCAAGTGGTTCGATTGTAAACGTCGCAATGCCAGTCCCAGGCGCAATGAAGCTTTTTACTATTTTAAAATAATTCCCCACGATTTTCTTGAACTCTTCAAAAGTTGGTTCCTTTGGTTCTTCTTCCCAATACACACCATATTCTGTCATATCTTTCCGACTCCTACATCATCTTTGGGGGTTTTTTTATCGTAAATATAAAAATCAGTCCAACGAGTGCTATGCCTAGCCCTATAAATAGAAATTGAAACCCAGGAATTGGAGTAGAAATTTCCCAGTTTAGATCATTCGGAAGCGCATCCCAATAATGATAATCTGCTTCCATTTTTAATGTCCATACTGAATATTCTACAGATGCCGTTAAATTTACGAGAAATGAAGGAAACGTAATATTCAACATATTCACTGTAAGATTTCCCAAATCCTTTGTCAATCCCGCGGTGGATTCTGACCACTCGATCCCTGTCCAGTATTTTTTCAACTCGCCGGTCCAACTGCCATCGGTCCAAAAGGAACTCGGGAGTATCTCATATAAAACAGCTTGGTCACCGTAAATCCACCGAATCGCATAATCTACTACATCATCTGCATCAGTATCTAGGAAGATCCACGTCTTAACCTGATCGTTCAGTGCGGCATTTCCCGGAGCTAAAGACGCGAAATTAACCGAAATAATTTGATCCACAGAGTACCAAAACTCTAATGATAGATTATACGAGAAGGTAAAATTTACCGTGTGAGTTATATTAAAATGAATCAGGATTTCCTGTCCCTGTGCTGACTTATTATAAAAATCAAGTACAATCGGTGTTTTTGTTACATTTGTAATAATGGATTGATTGACAAACGTCGAAGAGGTCCAATTAAAGAACTCGATGGACGAATTGCCATAGGTCTGGTTTGTCATGAATGTATAAGTCACATTTATTAAACTAATAAGGGGCAGATTAAAACTATAAGTAAGATTATGGTCGATCGTAGCATTTGTAGTCGTGATATTTGCAGCGCGAGATTCTTTGTACCAATCTTCCCCATTTACACCTCTAGTGACATTTAATCCCGTCAGATCGATTTCAGGTTTTGATACGCCGTTTGCTGTGTAATAATATTTCCATGCATCCAACTGCCAAACATCATTAGTTCCATCAGTACCCACCTGTGCTTCACTACCAAACTGAATCCCATAGTACGCCGCCATCGACGATACTGAAAACACTTGAATCGATATCAACATACTCAACATGAAAACTAAAATAATATTTCTGGCAGAAACGTGCTTATCTCGCATCTTCCACATCATTTTCGACGCACCCTTGGCATCTCATTTCTTCTCTCAATAGATGATTGAAATAGTCAAAATTCACTTTAAAACTCTTTGGTAAATTTCAATCATAAATGCGCATTTTTACCCTCCATTATCAAGGAAGTATATTTTTCTTATTCTAATTATCGCCGATTTTTTCTAAAAATAAGTGCATGGAACCGTCCATCCTTTCTACAATTATATGTTTTTCCGGAATGTCTTGGAGATTAATACTCTCGGGTATATTACGCGACAGATTGGGCAGAATTCCCTCCTTTCCGTCCAAGGTTTGATATGCCTGACATGGGCAAGATGATCATTCTCACAGGTGATAATTTCCTCCCCATCTTGTAATTCTTGCATGCAAATTACACATACCTCCTCATTTGTCACCGCATAATAGATCTTATCTCCAGGTGAAACCTCTGCATATCCTTCCTCATTGTTCTCGTCTGTGGAGTTCGATTGTGAATCACTTGGTTTCCGCTTGAAGAAGGGGAATTCCATACTTATAAGAGGATTTCGAGGCTCATTAACCGCGGAAATCTTCACAATCATATAGATAACAAACAGCGGGATAAGATCAACAAATGGTATTAATTCTATCAAGAGAATGAGGGCATCCACATCATAAAAGAAGATTAATATCAGGATAAATAACAAGTCCAACCCCATCTCGATCAGATCTCCCATTATAAAAAACGTAAACTGAAAGACCATTGTGGCGATTTCATACACCAAAAAACCAATGATGACCGCGATGATCGCCCATCCGGTTTGGGGCTTTTCCGACATGCCAATTCTAAGAAGAAAATTCTCCCTTAAAAAGCTAAGTCATACATCTCCTTCAAGCTACAAATTTCTTCATAGCTCGCTTGATCGCAAAAACATTTTGAATGGGCGTATCGAAAGGGAATTCGCATCCACTCGAAATAATTAAACCGTCTTCACCAATATTTTCAATATACCGTTTCGTGGCAGCCTCCACTTGCTCCGATGAACCCTGTACAAGCAGCGAGGGAGACATTCCTCCCATCAAACAAAAATGGTCACCGATAAGATCATGGATTTTGACTAAATCTACCTGATCTAGGTGAAAAATGCAGCTTCGTTTAGGAAGTTTTTCTGCAAATAATACCATATTTTCGGTCCAATCGTTATCGAGGTGGCAGAGTGGAATGATTTCATTCTTGAAGCACTGCTCAAAGGTATATTTCATGGAGGGCCAAAAAATCTTTTCGAACATTTTCGGTGAGAGGAAGGTGTTGGATCCCCGGGAAACACCGATGAGCGCGAATTTTGCCTTAAGCAGATTCGCTACTCGAATCATGAAATCGGTATAAGGCTTGTTCACGTATTCAAAAGCTTCTATTATCGCCTCCGGATTCCTCTTCGTATCCAACATGAATGGTACTACGCTTCGCCACATCGGGATAATATCCCAGACCGGAAAAATAGCAGAAACGCCCGGGGGAAATTGTTTTTGATATGGTCCAAAATAATGGTTAGTAACTTTGAAAGCGTAATACATTTCCCGAGGCAACAAGGCCAAATCTCTAATCATCCGCTTAGTGATTTCTAACGCCTGACCCTTCAACCCATAATCATAAAGGTCTTCATAAGACTTGAGTAATTCCGTCTCATGAAATTGTGCGGGAATAGTATCACTGGGATAACTCCAGTCGAAGAAAAATCGGGAGTGCGCTTCCGGCAATGGGTGTGTATAGGCACTAATCCCCGATGAGAAGGGTAGCCAATCTGATCCACCTGTGCGTATCCAGACGTTCACCGCCGCCCAACCAGTCTCGATCCCATCATAACAGAACTTCCATAGATTCGATCCCCCCATAAATGGTACGCCCCAGTCCCAATCTAGCCAGAGCCCCACACGATCAGCTTCCTTTCCTCTGATAATACGCTCGATCCTTTCTTTTGGGGTCATCGAATCCTCTGGCAGAATCTTTACTGTAGTTTTCGGATCTTTTGGGAACACTTCCCAACCGGGCTGGACCGAATCCCGTAGCTGTTTCCATCCTTGATACGTCTTTTTTAACTTCCCGAATTTCCGTATAGGTGGACTAATTACAATGTTCTGTTCTTGCCGTCTAGCCCAATCTCCGACATATTTGCGCAATATCTCCCAAATAAAGCCGCCCATCCACGACCTATAATTTGAACTGGAAAATCTCCCTAATAATACCTTCTTCATCTTGTGTGGATTACTAGATAACCTTCTATCAATAAGCATCCCCAACGTATCTATCAAGATCTTAGGGATTTTAACGATCTTTCCTCCCGCCGCATGTCTCGCGATATTGAGCATCCGATCACTTGTGGTAACTTTAATTAGGAGGTCAAAGAACTTATTGACGAAACCACTCTGAAATGCTTGCTCCATTTGCGGTCCGTAGTGTCCCGAGTGTTCCATCAATCCTGTGGGTGCTCGTTCATCGTACCCACACCCTTGGCGGTGCTTCTTTTGCTTAAGATGCTTCATGAACTTCATCTTCCTAAAGGTAAAATAAACTTTGTCTTTCATAAAAAGAAAAACTATTTAATAACCCTCTCCTCTTTTTTTTAAGCACTAAAAATAAAAATCCTTTAGTTCCTAATTTATTTCAAACCTTATTACACCATTTAGGTGATAAATCCAAATGAAAAAAAAATCTACTTATCTCTGTGTAATGTGTGCTTTGGTGATTAGTCTCTACTGTGCTACTCCAGTTTTTGCGGTCATCCCCCCTGTACCTTGGGCAAACCTACCATACACCGATACCGTGGATGATGTCCATCAATACACTGACGGAAGCGACCCTACAAGAGGGTTTCAGGGTGATTACCATGATGAAATTGATATCAAATCAGTTTCTATTCAGGGACTAAACCTCACTTTAGAATTTTCTGCAAATATCACAATAAACAGTAGCTATGATTACACCATCTATATGAACACTGATGCGGACAATGATGCTGAATATAAACTCTACACAATGGGTGGTGGAGGTTTTAGTTTAAAGCGTTTAAATGATAGTACTTACTGGAGTGGGAGTATATGGGATGGTAGTAACAGCATAGGACTTTCATATGTAGTCAATGGTACTACCATAACCTTTATAAATATCAGTAAGCCAATCCCCGCCTACCTCTCAATGCAAGTTGCAGTCATTGCTAAATACATCGGGGATAGCCCAACCATCTATGTAGATTTCGCACCCAATCCCCCTGGTGGGGGTAGTCTTCTCTTCCTAATCATTCTCTTTCCCCTCATCGGATTAGGGATCGCCCTCGTCATCATCTACTTTCGCAGAGACGTAATTTTTGATTAATTCTCCTTCTTCAATCCTTTTTTTAAAAAAGAATTCTCACAAATTAAAGAAAAAGAAAGGGTATTATAAAATAAAAAGGAGTTTTTGGGTTACTTCATGGACGATGTTATCGATATCCTGCATGATGCAGAGATAAGTGACCGTATCCAGCTCACCATGGTCTTGCCGCTCTTTGAGGTTGCGTAACCCGCGGATGCATGCAATTGCAAAATCTACCATATTAATTTCTTGTGCCGCTTCTT
>JAEOSY010000618.1 GCA_016840125.1 Candidatus Helarchaeota archaeon
CTTTTGATTTTCAACCTGATTATAGTGAGAATGGGACTAGAAACTTTTATTCACTCAATGGTGATTGGAAATTTACTTTTGAAAATTCAGGCATCTGGGCGGGTTCTGACCTGTCCTTGAAGCCACGTACGGCTACGGTTCTCGCACAAATGGCAACTGGATGGGAAGCTCCCGACTTTAACGCTTCGAGTTGGGATAATGTCACGGTTCCTTCCTCGTTCAATAGGGATGATCATCCAATCGTGAGCTATCGAGATGCCCAAGGCATTTGTTATTACCGTAGAAACTTCTCTTTGACGGATTTGGGAATTTCAGAGGCGCATCTTGTCGCAAATAACGTTACGATCTTTCTGAAATTTCTGAAAGCTAACTATATCACTGATGTATGGTTAGATGGAGAATACCTTGGATATCACGAGGGGGGATTTAATTCGTTTTGCTTTGATGTGACTTCCATACTTCAAACTGTAGGTGGGATTTACCATCTGCTTGCCGTTCGTATTGATACTGGTGGGTGGAGTACTGAACTTTTCCCAAAGCTTGTACCTGGATTTGCGGATTGGTTTAACTACGCTGGTTTACTAGAAAAAGTATATTTTGAGGTAACACCCCGTTGTTCTGTTGTTCGAGCTGACGCGCAAGTGACCCAACTGACACCAAACTCATCTCCTCCCCACAATGGATCAGTTGATTTAAACATTGACATCTGCGTAAATATTCCAGAAAATGCAATGGTTAATCATTCAGGCCCCGCCTCCCTCAATCTGAGTATTTCTCCTCTGACTTTTCCTAACCAATCCAGTATGTTTAATGATACTTATTGGCACTACGCCAATAAATCGATTGAAGTCCAACCAGACATTATAAGCGGTACCCTCCAGCAAAATATTCTCACCACAGGCGTAGAATCGACGGACTATGCTATCTACCGCTTTACATTAAGTCTGGATAATGTCTCCTTTTGGACCAATAAACAGCCTTCCCTGTATATGTTGGAAGTCAATTTATCAGTCTCCGGAATCACCGCTCCCTTCTTCGATCGGTTCCTCTCCCAGATCGGATTCCGCGAACTGACGGTGAATGGTACACAGCTTCTCCTAAATGGGGCTCCGATTTTTCTGGCAGGGAATAACCTCCATCAAGAAGCCCCTGGGATGGGACGAAGTGTGACTGCGCAACGAATTTGGGACGATTTACTCTTACTTAAAAATAATCTAAGCACGAACCTCATACGATCTCACTACATTCTAAATCCGTTGTACTATTTATACGGTGATCGATTGGGATTAGCCTTTTGGGAAGAGCTTCCGGTTTATTGGTTTAATGATCCAACCTTTCTGGAACTGATGGTTCGAGGAACTGCGAAATCGATGTTTTTGGAAATGGTCTATCGCGATATGAATCGACCCTCCATTTTCTTCTGGAGCGTGGCAAATGAGCCGTGGAGTGAGGATTTATTAATAAAATATCTCAAAGACTTTCGAGCACTTCAAGAGCTCATTGATCCTACTCGGATTCTTGGCTATGCGATGCCAACTCCCTCTCAAGTGAAGATTCCGCCATTTGATGATCTAGAAATGATGACCGCAAACTGGGTCGATGATCCCACATTTCTTACCTCTCAATATCCCAATATGCCACTCTTACTTACTGAATATGGTCGTCCCATTGATGAACGCGCTGCCTTCTATCAAGCGGTTCCACAGTGTATCGGTTTTATCTATTGGGTTGGGATCTCTTATTATTCCAATTACCATCTTGATTTTAATTATGGTTGGTCCGGGTCTGGTATGTTCGATAAGGATCGCGTTCCTAAGGCGGATGTGCCCTTAATGCAACAATTATATGAGAATTTAACAGAAAATAATCCCTAATTCAAAAAAAAAAAAGATTAAAGGATGTTAATTTTTTTCCGAAGATACACTACTGTTACGGCAATTAAACCTAGCACTAATGGAATTAACTGAAATCCTGGAATAGGGGGCTCATCGCCGCCGAAATCGCTTTTTAAGGTATAGGTAAGGTTACCTTCCCCTTCATCAGGAGCCCAATCGGAAGTCCATCCCGCTTCTATTTTAAGATTTATAGTTTGTCCTAACGACAGGTTGAGATACCCTCTATCAGTACCTGAGTCGTTATAATAGGTTTTTAACTTATAACCCATTTCAAACGTAAGGTTGTTATTCGATTGAACCATGTACATTAAACCTGATGCAGAAGGAA
>JAEOSY010000619.1 GCA_016840125.1 Candidatus Helarchaeota archaeon
CCACCGAAACCCGCACCCGAAGCACCAATAGAAAACTCAGCCGATTTTTGATTTAATTTTTATCCAAAATAATAATTCCGTTTCACTCTTTGATTTGATCAAGCTGAGTAGGTATAAATTCAAACTTCCAGTCAATTAAGAGTGTAGGGTGAGGGGGTTATAGATTAGCGTCATCAAAGCAGGGTCATTAGATTTGTATCGTTGTGGACGCCTCACCTTTTTAATTTTTTTAGGGGTAGGAATAAACCTACCATAAAGGAATATAAAATATATCCCTTCAATATTTTTTAGAACCAATCCAAGGATTGAAACCAGACAGCCCAAGAGAGCTGCAAAATAACCAATTAGGCTTAACTTTAAAAAGCCCGTCTTCCGTGTTACTATGAGAAATCTAGCTGGAGCTAAACTTCCATAGTTCTCTTTTCTTTTTTGTTTCATTTCTAATCACTTTTTCAATGTTGTTGTCAATAACATCCTCGACCTTGAGGAATTTCGCCCTATAATCATTACCCTCACATCCCATAATTCTATTCACCCATCTTTAAATTTGTTTTTATGTTTTGAATCTAAGACAACCATATTTCATTTCAATTTATAGAGGTAACTTTTTCTTTCATATCCTCAAACACCCCCGAGATGTCCCCTGCAATTGCCCCGCGAGAAACCGAGCCGAGATAGTAATAACCTCCTAAAAAACTGTGATTACAATTAGGATAACAATTCTTATAAAGTTTATAGTGTGTTTCCCTCCTAATGACTAATTTCCCCTCCCTTTCTCTCTATTTTTGAAAGTATTAAATTTAGTTATGGATTAATATGTAAAAATTTAAAGTATTTAATCTAGATTTTTAAATTGGATGATAGAAATTAATTTAAAAATTAGAGATGTAAAAAGATGACATTTGATATTGATGATTTGGGCTTGCCCAAAAAGGTGCTTTCGACGCTATCAAATTCGATTCGTGTCAATATTTTAAAATTATTGAGCCGTCAAAGTCCCTTAACTTTCACCCAAATTATGCAAACGATGAACTTAGAACCAACTTCTGATGCAGGCAGATTCGGATATCATCTTAGAGAATTAAAAAATTCCGATCTAATCAAAGGCGATGAATCCGGCTATAGTCTAACTGAATTGGGTGAAAAAGTTGTTGAATTTGTTTGGAGTTTAATAGATTATACTCGTACTGAGATAACAAAAGAAATCCCGGTGAGAACCTCTGAGTACGCAATTGAACATTTTGACCGAAGTAAAATCACAAAATCTCTAATCCAAGAGGCTGGGGTTCCGGCTGACCTCGCGGAAGAAATCGCAAAAGATGCAGAGGAGCAATTAATGAATGCGAACGTGAAATATTTAACAGCTCCTTTGATTCGCGAGGTTGTCAATAGTATATTAGTTTTAAAGGGCCACGAGCAATATCGCCATAATTTAACGCGTCTTGGACTTCCACCACATGAAATACAGCGTTTAATTAAGGATCCCGCAATACGACCGCTGAATGCAAATCCAATATCTATTCAAAAAATGTTAAGTGATGCTGTTCTTGAACAATATTTGCTTTTAAATATCTTGCCACACAATGTTGCAGATGCTCACCTTCGAGGAGATATTTCAATCCCTAATGCGAATAATTACATTCTCTGTCCAAGCTCAATTCAGCATGACCTGAAACCTTTCCTTTCAGAAGGACTCCACACGTCAAGTCATTCCACCGCAGTTACTTTAAATCCTCCAAAATCGTTTTACCAAGCATTGATGCTATCAGCAAAACTTATCGAATTTTCACAAATTCAATTCTCCGGAATGCAATCAATTGACTTTTTTAATATTTTTTTAGCCCCTTACATTAAGGGTCTGTCTGATATAGAAATTAAAGAGAATCTTACGCTGTTTTTTAATGAATTAGGAAGTACCTATGCTGGAATTCGGGGTAATTTACCCTATAGTACTTTGAATTTCGAGTTCGAAATACCAAGTTTTTTATTAGATATACCTGTTGCTGGTTTAAATGATGGAGTTTACGGGGATTACGTAAATGAAACATTAAAACTTCTTGAAATGATTATAGAAGTTCTTTTTGAAGGTTCCCCTTATGGAAAGCCTTACTTTCTTCCGCATCAAGTCTTTAAAATTAGAAATTCAACGCTCAATAATTCTGAACTAGACTCAATTCTTACTAAACTTCATCAAGTTATTTTAAAATGGGGCACACCTCTTCTTGCTAATGTTACTCCTGAGTGGCAGACGAGTAATGTAAATTATACTGGACTGTTCGATCGGCTGGATACATCCTGGAAAGAGGATCCTGAACTAGATACTCTCAGAACTGGTAATTTAGATTCCGTTTTCATTAATTTACCACGAATTGCATACGAATCAAAACAAGATGATGATAAATTCTTCGAATTACTCATGACAAAACTTAAATTAGTTACTTCTGCACTGACCATAAAAAGAAATCAAATATATACTCGAATTTTCGAGGACCATTTACTACCTCTATTAACGTATAAAATTAAAGGCGAAAATTATTTTCGACTTGCGCATGCCACACAAGCTATAAGTTACATTGGTCTTCCAGAAGCAATTGAAATTCATACTAACTTGAAATTATCATCGAAGAATGGATTGAAATTTGCTCAAAAAATCATCGAAATTCTGCAGAGATCAAAACAAGAAAATATCGACCTAACCGGATTTAGATGGGTTCTTCGTCAACCCTTCTCCGCAAATTGGATTGAGCGTTATTTACAATTAGATAACAAGAGATTTGCTAAAGAATTAAAGATCAAAAAAGAGTTCAACTATTATAACACAGCAACTATTAATAGTAATCTCGCTTTATCTCTCTCTGATAGGATAAAATTAGAATCTTATTTTCATAAGTTCCTATCAGGTGGACATCTTCTGGAAATCCCGCTTTCAGAGGAATCAAAATCCTTAGAATCTCTAATGGAATGGACGAAAAGAATTTTTAATACACCCATTGGTCTTTTTACCTTTGCTCACGATTTTACTTTTTGTAACCATTGTGGAAAAACAGGAATAGGGACTCCGAAAAAATGTCCCCATTGTAACACCACAGAAAATATTAATTACTTCAATAAATTAATGGGACCTTATCGTTCGTTCAAGAATTTATCAAAATCTGAACGTTTTGAAATCCAAAATCGACATAAATTTTCATTATAATTCTCTTTTTTTAAGATCGTTCCTTCCAGAGGAAATTAAACTACATCTTTCAAAACAATATCTAAAAAATTTAATTATTATATCAAAAAAAGTTTATAAAGGGAAATAAAGAGATTATAAATCCACTCACGGAATCATAAGATTCCGTGAGATTACTGACTATTCTATTCTTCTTTAAAAGAAAGAGGGCGACAAAAATGAGAATCCGGACAGTTTCCCAATATTGGTATCATAAACGATTAATTAATGGTTTAACTGAAAAGGACCAAAAAGAAGCTCTAGAAAAAATAATCAAATTAAAAATTAAACTTCGATAACAAGTCAGATGCACAAGAATAGTTCCAAATTTCTTTAAAATTTCCCCCAATTCTTCTCTTTTATTTTTAATCTCTCTGAAACATTATAATTTGCTAAAGCCTTAATCAACAGTTATTTTTTTATTTGAAAAAAAACGAATATAATATTTTAGGTTTGAACTATTACTGCCTAAAGGCAGATGGTTTCCTCGTTCCTTGACCACTGCCCGCCGAAGCAGGTCTGACACGGTCTCCAGAGGCGTGACTTCCCGTAGTCCCTACGGTAGATCTGATCTTAACTCCTTGATTTTCGAGAATGCGTATTCCTTCCTGTTTTAGATTAATGGAGGCATTCACGTCTCGGTCATGCGTTGCCCCGCATGGACACGTCCAAGTGCGGTCACTCAGTTGCAGGTCATTGGCTATCTGACCGCAGACCGAGCACTGCTTGCTGGACGGGAAGAACCGATCCACTTTAATGAGATATTTGCCTTGCCTTGCCATTTTATACTTTAAGTAGGTGGTGAATTGATTCCACGAAAAATCTAAAGTGACGGATTTGGATAACCCTTTATTGAACTGCTTCATCCCCTCAATATTCAAGTCTTCCAGAATGACCGCATCGCGCTGGATACTTAGGTCATGGGTGAGTTTATGCATCCAGTCCTTCTTCCGATTCTGGATCTTCTCGTAGAGTTTTGCCAACCTAACCCGTGCCTTCTCCCGATTCTGCGACCCGTTCTGTTTGCGGGAGAGCCGCCGATGTAGCCGCTTCAACTTGCGTTTTTGGGAGCGGTAGAAGCGGGGATTGCTCAATTTTATTTTTTCGCTGACAAGGAAGTTCACGGCAGACATATCATATGCTTCGATCTTGTGAAGCTGAACTGAAGTAAGGGGTTGGACATTGCTCTCAAGCTCAACGAGGATAGCTGCAAAGAATATATCCTTTTGCGTCTTACTGATAGTGACTCTCTTAATCTTATAATTCATGTCTCTGTTATCGCGGTACTTCATCCATCCCACTTTCGGGAGTTTGATCCGCTTGGCGGTTTGCTTCACCCGAATGCTATTATTCACATTTTTCGTTGTGTAGGTTTGCTTCCCCCTCTTTGATTTGAATTTGGGATAGCCGACCTTCCGCCCCTTCTTACGACCTTTTGAGAAGTTTTTAAATGCTTGGATGAGGTTATTCGTCGCCGATTGGAGGGCTGTGGAATCGACCTCCTTCAGGAAGGCGAACTCTTCTTTATACTGCGCTTCCGTCTTGTATTTATGGAGGTCTAATTTGTCTTTATCACCCTTCAGCTGCTCATAGACCTTCTTCCGTTCCTCTAGCATCTTATTGTAGAGAAACCGACAGCTCCCGAGGGTCTTATTGAGAAGGATCTCTTGTTCTTTATTTGGATATATTCTGACCTTGATCCCTTTAAATATCGTCTTCGGCGGTGTCTTGGATGCGTCCGAATCCTTACCCCCCTTGTTTGGTGTCTGAAGAGTTGCGTCCTGTGCCTGATTCTTTTTTTCTGTGTCCGTTTTCTTGACCGCCTGTTGGGAGGTGTGAAATACTTGCTCCTTTGGAATAGAGGGTGTTGTGATCCGTTCCGATGGAGCTAAGGCATTTCTGATAAGATGATCTTCATTTCCTCTTTTATACTCCTCATTTACACCTGTATAGCACCACGAACGGAATTTACCTTCGAGTGACTTGCTGGTTGCTTTTTGAGCTTCGGTTTCACATTCCGCCCTTGCTTTGGCTTCTTGAGGGGTTTCAGCTTTGGTAAAATCCACATCTGGGGGATTCGCGGTTTTAAATCCCACACAAGCTTCATAGTCTTTTGTATTATCAGTTATCTTAAGACAACTTTCTATATCCCTGAATATTTTACTGGGGGATTCTTTCAGAAACTCTGTTATACAGTTATCATTCACCTCCTCTTTCTCGGATGGTGAAACTGGGAGAGTATTAGCGAAAGTTCCGCAAAACCTTTCGGCTAGCTCCTCCTTCTTCCTCTGGGCTTTCTTCTTCCAGCTGGTCATCAGTCAAAATCCCCGACATTTCCCAACATAACGGTATTGTTCAATCCAAATTTTGATAATAGACTTTTGAGCTAAACCCCTTAATAAGTGATTTGGCGGTTTTACAAGTAATTTAGGAAAACCAAATTCAAATTTAGTAAAACTAAAGGGTAGGAGTCTACCTTTAAAGTGTGACAGTGTACCTTTGAAGTGTGAGAGTCTACCTTTGAAGTGTGAGACCTTCAGCTCAAAAGTAGATTGTAACCGTTGGATCAAAAGTTTCCCCTGCCCTTGAACTGCGGGAGCTCGGATAAAGATCGGGGGCATTTGCACTCAATCTCTAAATTATCGAAGAAATTCCGCAAGAGGAAGAGGACTTGATCCTTTTCATCGAGGATCTGGATCTCTAGGGTATCATCCGAGACCCATTCCCAGAATTGGCACAGCTCCTTTGAATGGTGCTTGCAGTCGGTACAGTAGGGGAAGAACAATCGAACTTCATGGAGTTTCTGTATCTGGTAGTGTATCCGCGCGACTACCAATCCTGCTTCCGCGTGATCGACGGTATATTTGGAAAACTCCTGTACATTTTTCACCAATCCGTCATAGAATCGCATGAAGAATAATAGACAGCGTTTGTTGTGCTGCCAGAGGCGGTACTTGGTATGTAAGCCCACCTTCGCCCTGCTGAGAGCTTTGTGAAATTCGTGCCGATTCATCGTGTTCCTCACAAAGTAATGAAGGTACAAGTGCCAAAACATCTGCTCCCGTTGTTCAGGCGTGACCTCGACTGCCCACAGCCTAACAATCACGTCTAAATTCAGGTTTGAAGCGCGGCATTTCCAGAACATCTTCTCCGCGCTGACGCATGAATGGATTATCATACTGGTATTCTTATCCACTTTTATTTCTTCTAAAACCATTTTCTACCACTTCCAAAACCGCTTCCTCTTGACTCCTAAGCTTATGAACGAAAAGAGTAAGTTAATCAACCTCCGTTCTATCAACACCGTGAGCAAAATCCGGCGCATTTGCCGAATGAAGAACGGATATTGAGTCTTGATGTAAATTTCAAGGGCGATTGCCTTCGCGCGGGGTGGGATCTTGAGGGAGTTGAACGCTTCCTTCAGTACTTCACACATATTTTCAGTCGTGAATTGGTTCAAAAACTCCGACACGACCTTGATCGGTTCGGCAGTAGGCAAAATTTTCAACTTTTCCATCTCCCGCTTCAAGTATCGGTAGAGGTGGGAGTGGTTCGATTCCAACCATGCCCGCACCTTCGCATTTCCTCGCGGTGTCGCCGCAAGTCGCTTTCTGGTAATTGTAATAATACGTTCCATATCTAAGATGATGAGATACTTGCGATCCCATTCATC
>JAEOSY010000620.1 GCA_016840125.1 Candidatus Helarchaeota archaeon
TACAATTAATTTTGAATCCGATCTAGCTATTCTGTTTTAAAGATTTTTCCATTATTAATAACTGCAACACTTTTTCCGCTTAGCTGTCTATCTACAAATGGTGAATTGTTTGATTTTGAGAATGAACTTTCTGTATTAAACTTCCAGTTCTCCGAACAATTAAACAAAGTCAGGTTTGCCCGTTCTCCTTTTTTTATCTTTGGTATGGCTAAATTCAAAATTTTTCTTGAATTTGATACACAACGGTTATAGATATCTTTTAATGAAATTACCTTTTTATTATATAATTCAGTAACTATGAGTCCAATTGCCGTTTCCAAACCGATGATACCGAATGGCGCAAAAATATATTCCGCTTCCTTTTCCTCAATAGAATGTGGCGCATGGTCTGTCGCAATTACGTCAATCGTACCATCTTTCAATCCTTCAATCAATGCTATCCGGTCCTCATCACTTCGTAAGGGTGGGCTCATTTTAGTATTCGTGTCAAAGCTTTCAACTGCCTGATCTGTTAATGTAAAATGATGTGGTGTAACTTCGCAAGTAACCGATATGCCTTTTTCTTTAGCTTGTCTTACCAATTCTACGCCACCTTTTGTACTGATATGACAAACATGAAATTTACCACCTGTATATTCCGTTAACATGATATCCCTGGCAATCATCATTTCTTCCGAAACGGATGGTATACCCTGAATGCCAAGTTTTGTTGAATAAAAGCCTTCATGCATGTGCCGATTTTTTGATAAATTGAAATCTTCTTCATGACCAAGTACGGCGATCCCAAACATTTTACTATATTCCAATGCTCGACGCATGACCTCTGAATTCATTACCGGTGAACCGTCATCCGAGATAGCAACTGCTCCGGCCTCAATCATTTCCGCAATTGGTGCAAGTTCCTTGCCTTCACGTCCCTTGGTAATAGCAGCAATAGGATGTACGTCAACAAGTAATTCATTCGATTGCTCATTAATATAGTTTATAACTTCTTGTGAATCTATTGCCGGATCCGTATTAGGCATACAAGCAACACCAGTATATCCACCATTTGCGGCAGCCAGACTTCCTGTTTCAATAGTTTCCTCATCTTCACGTCCGGGTTCCCGAAGATGAACATGCATATCAAAAAAGCCGGGCATGAGAATAGTCTTATCAGCCTCAATAATCTCACCGCTAAAAGAATTTGGAGGGGATTTTAAAATATCTGCAATCTTATTCTTTTCTATTACTATACTTACTTTGTCATCTAATTTCTCCAAGGGATCTATTACCTGGGCATTCCTAATTAATAACTTATCTGGTAATTTGTTGAAAGAATTCTGAATATTTTTATGTTTTTTAATTTGTGACATTTTCACCTCCAGCTAATAAATATAATACTGCCATGCGTACTGCTACACCATTTGTGACTTGATCCAATATAACCGAATGTTCACTATCAGCGACATCGGAGCTCATCTCTACTCCGCGGTTAATTGGTCCTGGATGCATGATAATTATCGGTTTTGTTGCTTTTTCTAACCGCTCCCTTGTAATACCAAAGTAATTATGGTATTCCCTCAAAGTAGGAAAAAGTCCACTATCTTGACGCTCTAATTGAATACGTAAAATGTTTAAAACATCAACGGATTGAATAACCTCATCAATATTGTAACTAATATTTACACCTAATTTTTCAACTTCTCTCGGAATTAATGTTGAAGGGCCACATAAGGTCACCTCCGCACCTAGTTTTAATAAACCATGTATATTAGACATAGCAACCCTGCTATGAGCAATGTCTCCCACAATTGCCACTTTCAAATTTTCGAATGTGTCATATTTCTCCGTCAATGTCATCATGTCCAGTAAAGCTTGTGTCGGATGTTCATGACCACCATCTCCGGCATTGATAATATTTGAACTAAGATTTCGTGAAAGAAAATGTGGTGCTCCTGGCGACATATGTCGAATCACTACCATATCAATTTTCATTGCCTCGATATTTCTTGCAGTGTCTAATAGAGTCTCCCCTTTCTTTACACTGCTTGTAGAGGATGAGAAATTTACTGAATCGGCAGACAGTCTCTTTTCCGCTAATTCAAAAGAAATTCGGGTTCGTGTTGAAGACTCGAAGAATAAATTTACTATAGTCTTTCCTTGTAATGTCGGTACTTTTTTAATTGGTCGTTCTAAAACTTCTCGGAATGATTTTGCAGTTTCTAAAACTGTTTCAATATCTTCTCTATCAAGATATTCTAATCCAAGTAAATGCCTACTTTTGTATTCCATTAATCTGTCCCTCCCGTAACTTGCTCGACAAGATAAATACAATCTTCTTTATCAGTCTCCTTTAATTTGACTCTGACTTCTTCACCGATGGATGTAGGTATATTTTTACCAACAAAATCAGATTTTATTGGTAGTTCACGATGTCCTCGATCAACAAACACAGCTAATTGAATTCTGGCAGGTCTTCCAAAATCCATTAATGCATCCAAAGCAGCTCGAATAGTTCTTCCTGTAAATAGGACATCATCAACAAGAACTAAATTCTTCTCATCAATCTGAAAGGAAATATTTGTAACCTGAACTTCCGGTTGTTTTAAACGAGTACGAAAATCATCACGATACAATGTGGCATCAAGAAATCCGGTAGGGATGGGAACTCCTTCTATTTCTTCGATTTTTTTTGAAATTCGTTCTGCCAGAAAGGCACCCCTTGTGTGAATACCAATAATTACGAGGTTTTCCACGCCACGATTCTTTTCAATAATCTCGTGAGCCAACCTTGTTATGATGCGGCGCAGATCCTCTTCAGTGAATAGTTTTGCTTTAATTCTAAATTCCATCAATTATCTCCATCTTTTATATAAATTATTTTAATACATTTTAGCCAAAAAAAAAGCCAATGAGTATTTACTCATTGGCTTTTTTTATCTATAATTAAGTGTTATGCTTCGCATTTTTCCTCCTTTTCTACGTCACTGAGCAGAATTTAAAGGTAAATTTTATTTCGTTTAACTTAACGAATTTTCTATTTTAGAACAAATCCTTTCTTAAAAATTCTTAAATTTTAAAGAGTAGTAAGATGTTTTTTTGCTCTCTCTATATACTCA
>JAEOSY010000621.1 GCA_016840125.1 Candidatus Helarchaeota archaeon
ATCAAGCCCAGCTACCCGCTCGACACTAAAGAGGTTCTCTATCATTCCAGCTGAACGAGCAAAAGTTGTAGATGCACCAAAAAATTTTCCGGCGATCAATACCGATAATATTAACACTACACCACTGAGTGCCCCTGCCAGATAGGGAGACCACTCCTCTTTTGTCAGCCAGTTCATAATCTTCCTCCTTTCAGTCTTAGATTATGGGATTAGATTCTCATTAAAAAATAGAATTGCGCTTCCACCAATCTTATAAATAAAACTGCAGCCCGTCAGTACTTCTGTTTACCCCAATGCATTGATCATTGTCTGGTTGCATTCAAGTATACTCGCTGTTTTCGCATCAATTGGGATATTCGATAGGATAAATAAGTAGAGCGTCATCCAATTCGCTTAACTATATCCAGTGCTGCATGCTTTTGAATCTTTTTCACTATGGATTGATTTTCTTTAGCAGTCGTTCTTTCTCTAAATATTTCCAAATCTTCGGGTAATAATAATTCGTGCTTGAGGTCCGCAGAACAAGAAGTGCAAAAAAATAAATACTGATTCGAGATAGAGGCCAAATGAAGCTTTTCACATTCATTTATTGAATTTCGTTCGTATAATAAAACAAAATACAAGTCAATAGATAGATACGCAAGGGCTTACGCCTGTGGTCTTCAGCGTGATATTTGATAAATTGCATTAAAAATAGAAATCTATAATCAAGGAACCGTAGGAAATATCGGCGTTTGTTTTTTCTCCTCCCGGAGGAGGAACTGGAAGAGAATTCTCTTTAAGAAGATCTGTGGTTTTCTGTAACGCAAATCGAATAGAAAACTGGTCATAATAATGATAAAAGATGCCTAATCCTCTGGAAAAGACAAAAACATTCCTATCAACAGCTCGATCATCATCAGTTATAATACTACCGTCGAAAATAACTGAATAAATC
This sequence comes from Candidatus Helarchaeota archaeon, assembly GCA_016840125.1. Next base: position 938 of record JAEOSY010000621.1, read on the forward strand.
AATCCGCATCCGCGAGCCCCAAAAACAACTTCAAAAGAATGCAGTGATGTTGTCGATGGTTTGGGAAGGTGGGAAGCCTGGAAAAATCCACGTCCCGGCGGTGCTGGATAAGTATTGAAACCTTCTAATATATTCCATCCAAATCGCAATGCCAAACCAACTTCCACGGCGGTGAATAGGTTGCCTAAAGAGACACTTGGAGCCAAGGATAGCTGTCCTGCCCAGTCGTTGTTGTAGTTGCCTATAGACGCAAGTCGCAAAGGATGCTCATAACCGAAATTAATTATAGGTTCGGTATCTCTCTGAGTACTCCATCCTTGAGGGTCATCACCAAGACCTAAATCATTGTGCACAAACTTTTGGAATTGTTCCGCAAGAGATCCAGAGCCAAGTATACCTATTGATACTTGAAAATTACGGGCCATTTTTCTATTAAAGCTTTGCCAATTCAGGGTATAGGTCAATGAACCTGCATAAGGCAATTCCCCTTCTTGCGGCACTTCGACGTTTAGGTTCTTGGGCGTAATCATGTTTTGACCAATACCGTGACTATTTCGTATTATGGCATTATCATTGTCTATAGTTGGGAAATGTTTTCCCACCCATTTGATAAATCCAGGCATCTTTGCTTCTTCCCAGCTTGCATAACGAACGGTATGATATTGAAGACTCCAACCATTGGTAAAATTACTGTCGTCGTCCCAAATGATATCGTTGTCGATTTCGAAGCGAAGTGTGGATTTATTTCTTGGGCTATCAAGATAGAAATTCTCCGCAAATATTTTACTGTTAAAATTAATCAATAAAAAGGGTACTAAAAAAACGATGTAAATACGCATACCGTTTTCTCCTAAACTGAACAAAACGAACAAAATAGGAACTTACTTTGTTGAAATCGATTGGGTCCATATAATGCCTTTGTTTCAAAACCTTAACATTCCGACAATGCAAATAAATCTTAACTGAATTTACACTTTTTTAATTTATTACGGAGAACTTTATTAACACGGGAACTATAATTATTAGGCTTTAACATGCGACGGTGATTTCAAGAGGCAGAGTCGTTTAAGTGATAGCGCGATCGTCGATACACACCTTCGATGAAGGTTTTGATATATCGAGATTAACTCATGTATTTCTGACTTGCCAAAACTTTTGATATCTTACCAAGTACAACCTGAAACTGAGTCTCATGCAATACATATATCCTATTTTTTTCAAAATTGCAAAAAAAGGGGAACCACCGAAAAATGATCTGCTCATTTTGAAAATTGCAGATATGCAATGTCAGACATCTCAGAGGTTTTTGAGGTGGATGATGTTTTTTCCGTCGCGCAGCGATGATATTTTTGTTTGATCGGGTCGGCAAATTAAAATCACTTGACTCCTTGACCCCTGGAACCCTTGAATCCTTTAATTGTGGACCCCTGGGATCCTTGGATACTCTTCTCCATGTTAATTGAAGAAGAACAATAATTTTATGAACGTCCCATAGAACTCCAAACAAAAACTACAATATTAATAATGCCCGACTTTTACCAAGATAATTACAAAACCTATCATGAAAAGACGTTTCTAATTGATCCGTCATCGTTTTTAGAGCCCCTGGCCAGACGGCTCCCGCCAGAAGCGTTTATTCTGGATGTGGGGTGCGGCAGTGGTCGTGACCTGCTATGGATGAAAAAGCAGGGTTTTGAGGTTATCGGTTTTGAGCGATCTTCGGGCCTTGCTGAACTTGCCGGGGAGAATGCCGGGTGTGAAATCATCGAAGCTGATTTCGAGACATACGATTATTCCACAATAATGGTAGACGCCGTCATGATAGTCGGAGCCCTGGTTCATATACCACATGACC
>JAEOSY010000622.1 GCA_016840125.1 Candidatus Helarchaeota archaeon
CCAGCAAGAAAACGCTGAAATGGTAAATTCGCAGCGAGAGCTTTTTGCATTGCTTCCAATGCTTTTTCCATCTCATCCAATTCTACCCAAGCAATAGTCATCAAGTATAACGATTCTGCATCATTTGGATCTTCCAGCAAATCTGCTTCACACATAGTTAACGCATCTTGTGGTTTTCCATCCAGAATGGCTAACATTTTAACTTGCCCACGTCTCTTTGACCTTTTGCTCGAGAACATCTGCCTACCCCATTTGCTGGCACTACCATAAAAAGGATAAAGAGAATTATCTATAAATGCATCTGGAGGTGCATACTGTTTGTCTTCCCTTTTCTCTTGTGCCAGGATTAGGATAGGTACTATTAATAATAAGATGAAAGATGATTTTATATTCATAATTAAATAGCACCTCCCATTAAAAATTGTCTTTTGCAGCCTGCTTAAGTAATTCCATCTTTAATTCGGATAATTTTTCAGAATTTGAGTGAATTAAATTTTTCTGCTCATAGGGATCATCATTTAGATTGAAAAGTTCAACATCACCACTGTCCAAGCTGGCACCAGTGTGCACTAACTTCCAATCCCCTTTTCTTAAGGCAAATTGTTTAGATGTTTTCCAATAAAGTAGCCTCTCTTGCGATTTTTCCCTACCTTGGAGTAACGACCATATATTAATGCCCTCTAACTGTAAGGCTGCTTCGATTGGGATGCCTGCTCGAGAAGCAATAGTTGGATAAATATCATGTACACTGACTACTCCCTGAAGCTGCTTTGCTTTCAGATGAGAAGGACTATATACCAATGCGGGCACTCGTATACCCCCTTCATATAATTCTCCCTTCCATCCTCGCAAAGGTCGATTATCTCCAAGCTGGTCATTGGCCGTGAATTTCCCATCGTATTGAACCTTATTGTTTGTCCATTCCTTCTGAGCACCATTATCGCTCAGATAAATCAAAATCACATCTTTCTCTAAATTTTCCTGTTGCAATGTCGTCAACAATCGCCCTATAGCATCATCCATATGGCTCATAGATGCTGCGAATAGCCGTCGCGATTCATTCTCAATATTTTGATACATATCTAGCCACTTCTCCTCTTCTTGTAAAGGGAAATGGGGCACACTGAAAGCAACATAAAGAAAAAATGGTTTACTTTTATCTGGTAAGTTTTTCACATAGTGGCATGCTTCGTCGATTATTAAGTCGGTTGCATGCCCCTCCTCATCTACGAAAATGTCGTTTCGATGCCAGGTTCTATCGCCATGTTTATAAAGATGTGTGTAGGGATCAATCTGACCGTGAAAATAACCATAACTATATTCAAATCCATATTGCTTGGGTCCGACTTCTGGACGCAAACCCAGATGCCATTTACCCATGATTGCTGTTTGATAGCCATTCTTATGCAATAATGCAGGAAGCGTTATGGTACTTTTTGGTAATGCCAGTTCACTTTTCCCTGCAATGGGTCCCAGAATCCCAAATCTACTGGCCGGTTTGCCGGTAAGAAGAGAAACCCGAGTAGGTGAGCAGGTTGGGCTGACATAAAATTTATCCAATTCCACGCCCTCTTGAGCTAACTTATCGATATTCGGAGTTTTAATTTCTGATCCGTGGTAACCGACATCATTCCAGCCAGTATCGTCAGAAATGATTATAACAAAGCTGGGTAAAGGTTGCGAATCCTTCTCACACGAGGTAAATAGAAAACAGGATAGGATTAAGAAAATATAAGAAATTGTTAATATAATACATCGGAATTTCCCCCTTGACAAAGGGGGAGTAAGGGGGATGTAAATATGGTCCATGTCATATATAAACAACCCCCTATCCCCCTTTTTTAAGGGGGATATAAGCTTGTTCAACTTGTTTAAATAATTAGAAAACTTATTCATAATACTTTTGACATTCCTATTTTTCTAAATAAAATAATTAAATTTCATCTTCAACTTTAACAGGCAATGGTCGTTTACTTACTTCAAAAGTAAATAAATTCGTATCAAATCCAACTACCTGATATGTTAATTCCGATTCATCAGCAAATGAATTCGTCTCATAAACAGCAATAGATTCAAATAATACATCATTTACCCACATATGTCCATGACCGACAAAAATTGCCTTAATATCTCTTTTGTGTGATCGAAGAAGCGAATAAAACCTGGGTTCTATATTTTGGGTAATAAGATCTTTAAATTTACACCAAATCCTGAAGTTATCGGTCTCAAG
>JAEOSY010000623.1 GCA_016840125.1 Candidatus Helarchaeota archaeon
GCAGTCTTCTCGGCTATCCCCGAGCTGACAACCGCATCACGGTATGACAGCCAAAATTTATTGACATTATTTGGTTTTCGGTCCATAATGCCCCCCAATTTCATCCTGACTGATCAAGCTTTATTGTAATATACAGAATTCATCTTTATTGTCAAATACAGATTTCCAGAATACTCAGTATTTTTGGTTTCCAGACAATATATGTTAGCCTTTTAGGATCAAATGATGCCAAGGAATCATCAAATAAACTTCGGCGTAGGTTGCTTTCACTTTGGTTTTAACCCAAAAGAAGCGGTAGATTTCACTGGTAACGATTATATTTCTGAATTGAAAAAAGTCTTGGGTAGTATTTCAAACATTGAGGATATTCAAATCGACGCATTCGATGAGTTTAAATCTCGCACATTCGGTGCTGAATCGGCAAAAGATGAACTTAATAAAGGTTTCAATTTTTTCCCTTTCCCAGGGTCTTCTATTGAAATTACTTTCACATTATTTATCCCTAGACGTATACAAGATGAAATGACAAGGCATCATCAATTTTTAGATACTTCTTGTGAAAGATTTACCATAATTACAAGGTATACATACTTTTTTCCTATAACGATACTAAAGGCCATAACATACGATTCTGATTTTGATGCTTCTGATGCTGTCATTATTTGTAGGGAATTTTTAGAGCAATGTTTAAGTAATGACAAATCCTCAGAAGTTAATTTTGAATTTCTTGGGCCATCACCCTTTCATGCTAATTTCTTACTCACACCTTCTGAAAGAGATGATATCAAAAAGTTTGAATACCGAAGAGTCCCATCACATGGATATGATCGTTTTATTTTTTACTATGATAAAGATTATTTCGAAGATATTGAGGAAGCATTTGAACATTTGATCGATGATCTAGATCTGCAACTAGGGCTTTTTTATAATATTATTCATAACAGAATAAATAGAGATAATGATTGGATAGCATTTTATGATGAATTGCAGCATACAATAGAAAAACAGAGCGAAAAGGGAATAGGCGCTTATTGTGCTAATACTTTTAGGTCTGAAAGTATTCTTAATAGCTTGATGTTAGAGTTGGCACAGTTAGAAACTTATGATTTGGATTTAAGATATCGGTTAGAAAGGGAGATTCAAGATTTATATTTGGGTGATAAACCACCTGAGCTTTTACCATATTTGGAAAAAGAGTTATTGAATCTAATAAAACTCCCATTTCAGCAAGTTAAAGAAAGCCTGAATCTTCTAGAAACTAGGCGATCAAAAAGAATAAATGTAACTATGATGCTTTTATCAGCAATACTTGGTGGTGCGGTCGGTGCTTTGTTGACAATGGCATTAAAAAATGGGGGCTAACATGCTACTGCTCCGTACGCTCGTTCCTCGCGCCGGAGAGTAGCGCCGTTATGTTTGCTGCATAGGCAACTATCAGCAAATGGTTTTATGAGGATAGGAGAAGCCATGGTTGAAAAACTTATCGAACTGTTAAAGAAATACGGCATTGTATTTTTGGCCGTTGCAATAATCATTACACCGATAGTATGGCAGGTTGCTGCGTCACACTATAATGAGCGAATTGAATCACTAAAAGAACAAATTGCATCGACCAAGCAACAAGTAACATCAACCAAAGAACAGGTTGCATTGGTTAAAGAACAAATTGCATTGATCAAAGAACAAAAATTCGCACTCGAAGAGAAACTGAGGCAACCATCTCCATTACCAACTCAAGTGGAACAACCTGAAAAACCGAAACCTTTGGATTCACCAATAAAGGGCAGCTCTTCAGCTAAGGAAACCATTCGACTGCCATACATCGCTGATTCAGAATCACCGACAAAAGACGAAGTTCGTGCGCTTGCACGCTTTTACGGTCTACTAAACCGATGGAAAGTAAATCCCCATCTTCGGTTCAAGGAAGGTGACATATCGTATTGGAGCGAGCAAGGTTTCACCGAACAGGAACTGATGCTTGAGTTCGAGACTAGGCAAACAGTGCTGCGGCGGGCCGAAATTAGCGGAGAAAGGATACCCTCTCAGGGTGACCTTTCACACAAAGCTGAACAGCTCCAGGCAATTAGTCGGAGGCATTAACGTTTACGAAAACAAGGGAAACATAATCGGGTAGCCGGGGGTTTTTCTCCCCCAGCCCCACACCACCTTTCTATTACCCACAACTATTAAACTGAACCGCCAAGTTCCAGCCCTCCGTTAAGTCTGACAATCGCTTCCAGCCTCGCCAGAGAGTGATCGTCCCGGGCGGTCC
>JAEOSY010000624.1 GCA_016840125.1 Candidatus Helarchaeota archaeon
AATCATCTTTGTGGATGATTTGCAGAGATCCTCATATCGCACAATCAGGCTCGCTTTTGCCAGGTTTGGATTCGTCTGCAGTTTCCTATGGATATATGAATACACCGCTGCCCAATAGATTGCCCAGCCTTTGATATACGTGTCTCTCTGCTTCCATAATCGGCGAATTCTTTGGACAGTTTCAAAATTATCCAGGTTTATACAGACCCGCGCAGAGCCGAACTCCCGATGTCCGATTACTTTGGTCCAATCCAGTAAGCGAGGATCCTTTCGTTCCATTTCTTTAAAAATTCTGTCTTGTTTGGCTAAGGAGGCAATATGATTGAAGGGATTCCGGATTAGAAGGATGAATTTTACATCTGGAAATAGTTTTTGTAAATATTCCATCCGGACTACGTTATAATTGTTTTTTACCAAATAGCGGGTCGCATGCTGATTAAGTAGCAGTTTTTTGATGTGAACGCGATAAAAGGTTTCGAATTGCAAATGCTGGGTGTGGGTATCGAGAATATTTGAATTAGCTTCATCGTGAGAATTCTCGAAAAACTTCTGCCAGAAAATTTCCTCAACCGCCTCGGGGCTATCCCGGGTGACCAACATCTCGTCTTTATGCAACCGTTCAACGGGTGATATCATTAAAGGTGTGAGATTGGCGATTTGCTGAACCCAATGGGGGGAATAAGGTAGAACCATGTGTAAATACCGATGCACCGCCACATCCGGGTGTTGAGAGAGCATTTCCAGTACAATTGTGGTTCCGGCTCGAGCGAACCCAGTTATGTATATCGGACGATCAATCCTAATCTTTTCCAGCTTTTTCTTTAGTCTGAATGTCTCGATCATGTGCAATGTATTTGCGAGAGAGGGGAATTCATGGAGAAACTTCGCGATATAATACATCGGAACGGGGAAATCGAATTCTTTATGTTTGCTAGGCTTGGTTATCTGAAATTTCATCTGCAACTAAAGATCCTCAATAATTTCATCTTTTAAAATCTTTCATCGAAATTAAGAATTAAGTTGTTGTATTGTTCTTTTTTGTTCTTGTCCTTTACAAAGAAGCGTACTTCACAGCCTGGAGCTCCAGTTTGGGGCACTGACCTCGCTGAGCCAGATCTATTAACTCATCAACACCCCTGTAAACAGGATATATCTAAGTATAGCAAAAATCGAGAATTGAAGGCAAATGGATAATATCGACAGCCAGGGGGAGAAGTTTACCCGGGGAGAGCCTTGCTCGTTGAACCATTCGGCGTAAAACTTGATTAATGCGGGCGGCGTTTCCTGATCATAAGTATAACTATACCAATGAGAAAAGCGAAGAATGAGTATGGTGCTATTGAAGCTTTTAAGGGTCTAATCTCTATTGTGACTGTGTCTTCAGCGTGATTACCGAATAGATCGTAAAGAACAAGAGTTATCTGGATTATCCCGTTCTTTCCCGTCAAATCGAATGTATATGTAATGCTTGAACCACCCCATGATCCAGAATTAATTAATGTATTATTTATCAGAATGGAATAATTCATGGGTGTGGCATCAGAGACTTCCCACGTCAACATGATCTCAGTCTGGTTTTCCCAGACCCAGAAATCTGCAAGATTAACAATCTGGGGTGGATCGTTATCTTTGGTTGGTCGATTGTAATTGATAGCCACAATAGCGTCCAGCTCTATCGTATCGCCCAAGTAATACTCAATAGTGATATAACGAGCAACAGAAAGGTCAGAGGTAACGAGATCAAAGCTAGTATTACCAGTTCCTCTGCCTATGAATTTAAAAGTTTCTTCTAGTTCATTACTGACAAAAACACTGTAGTTTCCACCTTGGGCAATCACTGTCAAGTCCAAACCATCCCCATCAATGATTTCCTCACCATTACCCATATCCAAAGTGAGATGGCCACTGGAGTAATCAAGGTAAATCTCGGCAAATTCTCCATCTGGGGCACCCAGAGCTTTTTCAGGTGAGAGGCACCAAATGTAAGATTGAATCGTATTAGCGTAAGCATCACCACGTCGGAGCACAATCCAAATCCAACTCGTACTCGTTGTGAACGCCCCAGTAGTATCATTCACATGTAAAGTAAGATTATATAATCCCGGAAACCACCCCCCAGTGTCCCAGTTGTCAATTTGGATATTGATGTTGTTGCTGGTGACTTCTCCGGTGAATGCTGCGGTACCATTTTTCCAAACTGTCCAATTAGTTCCACCATGAACTTCCCAGGTCAGGGAGATAGTTTCCTGTTGCCATTGAAACTCGGTTTGTTGGGGAACTGCAGCAATGATAGGAGGACTCGGGGGGAAGATGCTTAACCAAGTGGTAGTAGTGTTTCGGTGACCAGCCCTGTCATATGCAGCAAGGGTGATGTTATAAAGACCTTCATTCAACAGGGGAAGAGTCCAGTTAAGCTTGTATGTTTGATTTTCCCATGAGTTTGAGACTAGGCGAGAATCATTCACAAAAATACTCCAAGATGAAGGACAATGATCAAAAATTTCCCAAGATAAGAGGAGAGAATCGTTCCAAGTGATCGATTGATTTAGTGGAAATGAAATAATTACTGGAGGGGCTAAAGGGTAGATTGATACCCAAAAATTATCCTTATAAATAAGGTTAGTATTGTTGAATAATTGTAATGTAATATTGTGGTTCCCTAATTCAAGAGAATTCAAATCGAGAATTATATCAGTACCAGTCCACTCAAAAGAACTTATTAGGCTGGTGTTAACGGTAATATTGGCTGTTAGGGGACTAACTGTACCACCCTTCCATTGAACAAGGCTGTTTTCTTGACCGAGTTCAATACATTCTGGTCCCTCCCGGTGTAGATAGAACGCTGTTGATGTAATATTGAGACTATCAGTTGTTATATGCCCTCCTTCATCAGCTACTACGATAGTAACATTGTGATCGCCTTTTGGCAGCTGTCCTAAGTTAACTGTTAGGTTTGTAGGTCGCCAAAACTTGTCAAAAGTATGAGAACCGCTATCAAAGATCTGATCATCAAGGTAGAGAGTATACGCGCCGTTAACACTATGTCTAGAACGAAAATTATACCATGTTTGCCAATTAACAATTGCATTCTCATTTAAAAGGGTTTGAATATTTGAAGGTGAATTAAGAATGGGACTAAAGTGAAAACGGTCCATTTGATATACCCTATAGGTGCTATCTTCACTGTTAAGAAAATCCATTTCCCAAACGATCTGTCCATTATTATTTACTTCAACCAATCTAGCCCCAATGTTACTAATAGGGTGATATAACCCACCAAAAGTACCTAAACGATTACCATTGGGCAATCTATCAGCATCACCATAAATGCTACAATAGTAATCAGAGGGAGCAAGCCAGCTCCACGATTCATTGGCGGTCAGGGTTTCAGTGTTAATTTTAATCTCAAGGAGACGCGAGCGTCTGTTATTGGGGTTAGTTTGATTGTGTAAATCGTTGTCAAACAGGATGAATGTGTTATCATCGATTTTTTCAAGTCCATGGGCATGATAGAAGAGATTATCACGTTGAACCCCATATTTATCAAAAAGCGTAAAAGTACCATACTCACCTAGCCCCCAAATTACATCTCCTGTTCTATGGTCGATTTTATAGAAAGTATTGGTGTTTCGGGCGTTAAAATACAGAGCATCGTCTTCCGCATCGTAAAAAATAGAATTAAAATGCGTAATATCTGAAATAAGGGAAGGAGGAGTACCAAATAACACAGTATCCTGAAAGGGACACCATTGCGTAGGAGATATAAACGAAGATGTATTCAAAGACCAGACTAAGTTTCCAGAGGTGTCATACTCGAGAATTGAATCATACAAAAACTTTGTACCTCCTATATCGACCGTATAGTATCCAAAAGTGAAAATTGTTTTGTTAATTGGATTATATTCATATTCATGATGTCCTTGGGGAATAGGCAGATTAATGAGAGTATCAGTTTCAAAATTCCATAAAGTAACCGCCTCTGTTAAAGAACCGGTTCCCATTAAAATAGTAGAAGAATTAATGAATTTAGTAGAAAGAGTTTGAATATGATCAAAGGGAATAAGTTTTTCCACAATGATGTCTCCATCCATATTAGTAATAAGTAATGACGCGACACGCTGCAAACTATATTTTCCAAGAACAAATAGATTATATCCAGCGAATTCACCCTCCGTAGAAGTAATATTTGTCTCGAGACTACTCTTCACTTTAGTGATAGGATTTTGATGGATTATTTTCAACTTAGTGTCTTTTCCATTATTAATCAATAAGAGAGAGGAGTTATCATAAATTGGTTCTTTATCATTACTTGACATGTAAGGAAAAAATACAAAGGAAGAGAAGAGAAGAAATAATAAGAATAGGCTCCAATTTTCAGAAAGCATATTATTAAAATCAATTGTGATTAGATCTTTCATTTGTTTCGTGTTTATTGGAATAATTGAAAAATATTTTGGATCTAACTTCTATTAATCGGGGACGTATATCTATGACTGAAAGGTTTTAAACCGAATAACGCAAGCTTCTCTAGAGATCTAAAAGATGAATGCTATGTTCAATCAGATTCAGGAGACTCTCAAAACTTCCCTAAAAGTACATCATTTGAATTAAGCTCAGGCGAACAAGTCAATGTTGAGGATGAAAGATTATGTGTGAAATATTGTTTCAAAGTGATTTAGTCGAAAAATTGGCTATTTCAATTGCTAAAAAACAGGTGGAACAGGTAAAGCCTATTAATGTTCTACTATCAGGTGTATTGAGTAAAAAACCGGGACTAAGAGCGCGTTTTTACCAAGAACTTCAGAATCTCAAATCACCTTCCCTTCAGTTGGATAACGTGGAATTAATTCAACTTTCTTCTCCTATCTCCTCAATTTGGCGGGGAGCAAACTCACACGCTCTCAAAGAAAAATCTTAGGAAAAGGGCTATTTTTTAGTCCTCATAACAATTTACCCTAGTTTTGGCAAGAAAATCTATTGAGTCTGCATCTCAAATGTATTCAAAAAGTTAAAATAGTTCTTAAATCTTTCAAAGGACTTAAAACTCGGTTTTTTTCACAGTAAAAGGCTTAAAAGAGCAATTCACAATTCATATAAATCATGTCTCTATTTGTAATTGTTAGAAAATCCGTTATATTTTCACCAAAAATATATAAATTCACCTCCTATATTTCCCGCTGTGACTCCCCAGTATATCTTTTTTGTATGCACCTATCTAAATTTATTAATTTCTCTAAGTGTAAAGATATTCAGCTTATGTGAATTAATGCATATGCCTGTATATGCTCTTGTAGCTTCGAGAACTTTTATCCTTACTATTGGGGGTCAAAAACTTAGTTCCTCGATAAACAATAGCAATTATAATAATAAAAAGAAATTTTGAATGATATTGGAGGTAAATAAAGGTATGAGTATGCGTAACTACGTTATTCGCAGACTTCTTCTTATGATTCCCCTTTTTATAGGAATCACGATTGTAAATTTTGTGATTATACAATTTTCTCCTGTTGATGCAGTTGATATTGCGACACAGGGGACACAACTCACTATTGTGGACAAAAATGAGATGAAAGTCATTTATGGTCTGGTAACAGCGAACACTCTCCAGACAAGCAATGGCAATGGCTATTGGGGGACTTGCAATAGTGTTTCTGGGGATCCTAATAATCCCGAGATAGCGCAATACACTAGTCCGACGACTATAACGCCGTATAGTACGTATATAAGAGGCTCGCTGACTAATGAGTCCTGGCAAGATGAGACTACGCAAGGAGAAGAAGTAAGCACCTCAACAGACGGTGAACACGTCTTTGCCTATTTTAAATTTTATCTACAAGACTTCCAAGCCGTAAACTGGTTTCAACTTGCGCCGGGGATTCGGGTAAATGCAACAGCTCTAGCTACTAGTAATGCTGGTCGGGCCGGGTGGAAAATCTATTTCTCACATAATACGTCCAACAGTATCACCTGGAATCGGCAGACGACCGAAGAGCTCAG
>JAEOSY010000625.1 GCA_016840125.1 Candidatus Helarchaeota archaeon
CGGTACACTAGGCAAGATGATAAGCTCATTCCTTAAGAAAAAATCTGATGGGCGTGTAGATGGGAAAATTATCGGTATAGACTTAGATTCGGAATTGGTAGCCTATGGAAATAAACATTGGGCACGTCGACCAAGTATACAGCTTGAAGTGGGAGATATTAATCAAATTGGCTATCCGAACAGAACTTTTAATATAGTAACAGGTTTCGGACTCCTTGAGTTCGTGTCTAAACCAGACCATATCCTTGCCGAAATGCTTCGCGTCCTGAAACGCCCTGGTAAACTAATTATGCTTAATATAGATCTTCATGGGTTTTCAATATCTCACTCAGATCCCAAACTTCAAGAAATGTCACATGATATGAAAAGGGGAATGGAACTAGCAGGCGTGGACCTTGATCTAACTAAATTCCGTGCCCTCTGCCATGAACAACAACTCCCTGTAGAAGAATTTAAATTTACTTACGAATATAAGGCGGAAATTTCAAAGGCATTCATTAAAATTGTGGAAGATTCAATGAAAACTTTTTATAAAAACGAACAAATGATTCAAGAGGCCACCGATTTTAACTATCAGTTTCTAAAGTTTGTTGGTTGGAGCCGGGAGCGTGTTTTGGAGGTTACCGACAGTCAATATTCAATTCAGAACCATCTACAAATGCTTAAGCAACATGTTGGAGACGTCTTTTACCGGAAGTTACCCTTCCGAACGTATAGAATTCAATTTCTAGATGAGGCTATGATTCCTAAATCATCCTAAATACTCACACTAATTCTTCCGATAATTCAGGGGCGTAATCCTGAAATAGTCAGGGTCCCAATTCCATCCATTTCTTTGTGGATCAAAAAGATCGGTCCAAGGTTTTGAGAGAAATGAGAGATTGAGATTAATATTTGACTTCTGGATCAAATAGTCTAACGAATCCTTAAAGACTTGGGTAAATGCTCTTAAGAATCCCGCACCGATTTTGGGAGTGTGATACCAGTCATTTAAGAAATATTTGTCTCCAGTCACAAGGTCCTCCACATTGTAAACTGCAACTCCTGAAGGTATTACCTCAGATAATAACTCTAATAACTCTAATTTCCATCTCTCATTTCCTGGAATGAGAATTCGGGTCCGCTCAATCATATTTGAATGCCATAGAAACATAACTCTCCCAATTAACAAACGTTGCTCTAGGACGCGTCGAATGGCTATAACTCGGTCAATTGAGCTAACCTTGGCATTTCTTTTGAGTTCTCTGTTCGATAAATTAGCATTTGTCTCCAAAAGTCTGGCTATTCTGATAAAATCTGGTACAGGTTTGAGCCGATAGGAAATGGATGTAACAACATCACCTGTAAACTCTAAATTTTGCATCCATTTTCGCCATTTCTCCTTGATTTTATCCCAAGGAATTTCCCAAGTTTGAGTATTAACATTGTAATATTGAAAAGCATCAGGTAGTTTGACTTTTTGACGGGTCAGCTGAAGACATTGAGTACCTGGGGGAAACTTTCGGAGGAGTGCACGCCAATCGGATCCCTCGGGAGTGTTAATAGAAAACTCCTGAAAATTTAGGTCTCCTGCAATATGAAAATGTTGTACAAAAATACCCTTCTTTGAACTCAGCCTAACATGATGTGGAAAAGGGCAATTAAATTGGAGCAGGGAGAGACCAAATACACTACGGGCATAAATATTAAGGATTACAAAATGTAGGTTCTTAATACTAGTAGCAAACTTTTTTATGTTCTTGAATCCATGTTCCCGCATGAGATCCTTCAAGTAGATTTTCTCAATCATCGGTGTCTTTCTAATTTCACTCTGTAATATTTTTAGAAATGAGATTATTTTCGGTGTTAGGGAAAGTGGTTGAGATGAAACAAAGATACTAGTTGTGATAAGCGCGAAATCGTTTAAATCCAACCGCCTTCTTTTACCTCTAAAGACCTGGATGTGCTTGATTAACTTTGGGATTAATATTTCAGGACGGTCTGGCCGCCCTAACACACTCCAGATGGGGTGGTAAGTATAACCATAATTACCCCCCTCTAAATCTGGCTCGAAATTATAAAAATCCATTACATTGAATTGAAGCCCACAACGTTCCTTCCAAAGATTACGGACAGTAACTTCATTCCCTCTTTTTTCAAGGTACTCGAGGTAATAGATCGCTCCATCGATTATATCAGCTCGACGCGAATACCTTCCTTTTGCAAAAATATCTGGGATGAAATAAAGTAATAAAGCACGACGTCGTTCAATCTCTGAGGGAAGAGAACTGAGTGCTTCATAGTCAATTTCTTCAATCCATTTTTTAAGGTTGTTTTCTTCATTGTCTGTCCATTCTTGTGCTTCGCGGAAAAAAACCTCATAAATCCGTCTCGTATAGGCTCTCAGATCTATAGGGGGTAACGTCCACTTCGACATTCAAGTACGTCCTTCTCAATTATGAAATAGAGTCGCTCCGATATATATATAGTTTTTTATTTCGGTTCTCATAAAAAAGTCTTTTAATCTTATTTTTTCATTAGAAAACTATTCTTAACGTTCAAAGATTGTTGGAGAACTATCAAGATTTCTTCCATCAATGGGAGTACTAATCATTTACGCATCCCATCATTTCTTTATAAATGCGCATTACCCTCTAAAATCGCGCGCGTGATTGTATCGTGAAACTACGAGCGTTTATGCATCCCAAACCCCACTTTTTCGCCTTTATATATATAAAAATTAATAGTTAATGTAACGACGAAATGTCGTTATGGGTTCAAGTGGTATCAGCCCCCTTTTTTAAGGGGATGATCCTCAATTGAGCCTCCACTGATCGGATAAGTTAATGGAGGCTAGATGAAATGGCAAGAATAAAAACAGAAACGCGAGTTGCTCCTGAGTTTAATGTGAAAGAATACACAACATGTTATAATTATTATGGTCGAGAAGGCGAGGCGGCTGAGCTCGCCAATCTATTTCGAAAAACATACAAGGTTAAAGATGAAGATACCCTCACACAACTGAAATATCCCTATCCTGAGTCATTCGACCCGGAATGGGTACATAAGATCGGAATTGATAAGAATACCGACTGGAAAGTCGTAAGAGATACAACTACGGATAAAGTAATTGGAGGGGGCGCGGTTATAATGGATCCTAAGAATCAACGTGGGTACGTACGGGGCGTTATGATCGATCCCGACTACCAAGGCTATGGGCTAGCGAGTTACATCCTAGTCAATGCTTTTCGCGATATTATTGCGCGGTGGCGCGATAGAATAAAGATATTTTGGACAGAGAATCGCACCGCCCATTCTCGCTCCCAGGCGATTTCAGAGGCCTCGGGGATGAAACCTGTGGGATTACTCCCACACAAAGATATTTTCCTTGAAAAAAGGGAGACTGATCTGCTTTATGCTCTCTATTCAATGAATGCATTGAAGAACCGGCGTCCTGAGCCAACTCTAATCCCTGAAGTGCTCCCTATCTTCAAAACTGTTGGGCGGCAATTTCGATTGGATGATGCTGTGCTAACAAGCGTTCCGCGTACTCATGCGAATGGATATGAGGTTAAGGGCTCTATTACCATAGATAAGTACCTTTATCAATACATCACATTCCGCGCAAACGGTAAGGAGCTGAAATTTGAAGTTAATCCCAGAACATTCGTTGCAGAGAAAACATGGTTCTCCCCCGATATCGACCCTACCACCCTTCGGACATTGCTACGGTTCGCTCGTGTAGCACTAGATCCCAACCTCTTCTATATGGAGTGCTATGTATCTGCTTTTGAGCCTACACATCAGCAGGTCTTCGTAGATACTGGCTTTACGCCCACAGGCTATATACCAGGATGGGATATGGTCAATGGTAAGAAAGAGGATGTCTTGATTATGTCCTGGGTAAAAGAAATGCCTCAGCTTTCTAATCTACGCTTAACTCGTCGAGCAACAAAAATCGCAAAATTGTTTCTAAGTTGATAGGAATGTCGGCGGTGAAAGATGAAATGTGCAAGATCTTATTTTTCATTCTTATTATTCCTTACAAACCCCAACCCCGAATTTAGTAGTTTAATAGCATCTTAGCACTCATCACATTTCACCGTCGTACTCTTATCTTAACTTTTTTTTAAGATCCTCACTTTTTTTTGAGCATGACAACGTTTTTTCCAATCGCCTGCCCTAAAAAAGTCGCAATGCTAGAACACTTTGTTCGAAGTACAAAGAAAATGGGTTTCTCAGTTAATTGGTGATGGTAGAAATAGAGGGTTTCAAAATTACTCTGCCCTTTTGCTATTACGAAGTCTGTTGTTCGCAGGGTAGTCAGAAACGCTGGATCATTTTCAGTGACAGAGACGCCCAAAGATCCCGATCCAGTGGTAATTATTCTTCGAGTAACTTCTTGAAAAATAGGATCTTTCACATCTTCGAGCGTAGCATCGTTTGAGATGGGGGCACCTTTTACAACGAGAGTAGTGTCAACATAATCTTTTAAAAAATCCAGGAGTAACCAGTCAAAGTAAATTTCTCCTGCATTATCCGCAATATAGATGATTTCGTCTGCCTCCTGCAAGAATTCAAAAAGTTTGAGAGAGTCATCAATGGTATACCCTTCCCTAATAATGCTATGGTAAGTTTTTTCTAGAAAATCCGTGGTCATTTCGACAGTATGTCCTGCGGTGCCAAAATCAATCACATTGCCGGCAATGGCTGCTGCCAGCCCTCGCTTCAATCTAGTTTGGGGGTTGGAAGCTGCCATCACATGCGGACGGATCCTACCCACTGCTTCCTTTGCCAGTGCATTACTTTTCACCTTGAGCTCCTCAAAGAGGTCGGACTTCTGGGTTAGGTTTTGAATCATGTGGTAAATTTTATTAGCGACATCGGTGGGTGGGTTATCCATAGAAAACTTATTTAAGATTTGGTAAGCTTTTTGCATGCCTCGTATTTGTATTTGAGGATTGGCTGAAGCTATTTTCAAAAGATCGTGGGTTACGGAGACTAAACATGTTAAGCACTCCGGACTTGTCCAAACTCTGTGATTGTTCGATTTTTTCAACGATGAATACCTACTCTGGTCTTTCATAAACATTAAGATGTTCATTTGAAATGAAGTATCCACTTCTAAATAGTCTTTTGAGTACTTCGACAATTTTCTTTTTTTTTCCTAAATCGATAGTGGCAGTTGCTATTTTCCTAAAGTCCTAAATCGGATCTGACCAACGCAATGCGCCCGACGTCGAGGATCGAAGAAAGGATCTAAATGCTCCTTTTTCGAAATCAACCGTTATTAATACCCGGTATTATGTGAAATATTGTTCAAGGGGTTAAATTTCAAAAAAAAAATTTCATCCTGTATTATTAATGCCGACGGTACAATGCGCAGTTTGAAGTGTTTAAGGACGCGTTTGCGCATTTTAGATCTTCGAGTGGACATGGTGGTAAGTTTCGCTGAGATAAGTTTGAACTTACGGAATAATCGGTGATACATGAAAGTATTTTGCGCAAATGTGATGAAAAATAAGAAGTTTTATAAGCTTTGGTCTCTTTTATGATAATAATTATTAAATGGGTTAAAAAAATTGTTGAGTTTATAAATTATTTTGAGAAAGAAAGAATAAACATAAGTGGTGAATGTATGAAGAAATGTATTGAGACGACTTTTCTCGCGAAAGCCGTGACTAATCGAAACAACCCACTTGTAATGATTCCCGTGGCGAAAAATGAGCGGGATCGGAAACAGACCTCCCCGTTTGCGAAGCTAGGTTTTATAAGCGGAACGACCTTACGGGGATGGTTGCGACACGCGATCGAGAAATTGCTCTTAGAGCATGAAGTATCGGTGTGCCATAATATACCCGACGATTCCGTAACGGCAGCCCGGAATAAAATATACTATAAGGAGGATCACACTCTCGGGTACCACTCTTGGGGGAGCTGTAATCCCAACGGGGGCTGTTTAATTTATCAGCTCTTCGGGTTCCGAGATGTTCCAGGGAATTTGTTAGTACCATCTATCCTGTACTACCCGACCACGACGGGGAATGGATCGGCTACCACTAACATAAATAAAGCGTTCGGTGGGATTGGGCAAGGGCGAGTGGATGGGGTACGGAATAGTCCCCGGGCGCGGAAAAATTCGCATCAAACCTATCTTTCTATAGAGTACTTGGCAGGCATTGCCATTGAGGCACCCTTTAAATTAATCCTGCATGAAGCGAATGAAGATCACGAGACACTTATACGCATGGGGCTGCATTATTTGAATGAGATGATCCAAGCGGATGAGTTCGACTTTCTACTCGGAGGTATGCGAAACCAGGGATTCGGGAAGGCTACGGCGCTCCCCATGGTGGAGAAAAAGAAACGTAAATCTTCAAAGAGCCAAATACTTGGTGCTGAAGAGAACGCCCCAAGTGGTGGGAAAAGTCCTAGGATGGAAATTGAATTTAAAACTGATAAAACCCGGTTCAAGATATTAGAGACTAAATTTCAAGCTCTAATAACGAAGGAGAAAATGCGGGGCTTCGCCATAAAAAAAGAAGCTGTGCAACACGGAGATAATAAAATAGAACTCTCAGAGGCTCCTAATTAAAATGACTCGTATCCTGCGCCTGTTGTTTAAATTTCAAACGCCTTACAAGGGAGATATACGATTCATTACAGGGAACGCTATCCGCCATGCCCTTTCACCTTGGGACGGCAAATTGGATTGTTCCATTGGGAAATTCACCGATACAAGACGACTTATCATGCCAAAAACATATGAGCCGTTTTTTCAACGCCGAACTGAAGTTTATCTTCCTCCCCATAACTTCGAAACATTCTATAATAAAATGAAGGGTAAAGATGATTACCGCTATTTCTCGACACCCGAGTGCGTGACGTTCGACCTGATAGATCCTCCAAACGATTTACTAGAATCCTTAGAAGTGCGTGAATTCTTGCAATTTGGTGGAGGGCGGAATGCTGGTTTTGGCGCGGCAGTATTGCATGATTCACTCTGGATTGATGTGGATCAGCTCAATTTACCTATGAACGCAACTCATCTGACCTTAATTGCCCCCATTCTTTATTTACCTGGTATAATTAAAAAGTATAGTTGCAGGCGAGAATGGTTAGTAGTTTGGAATCACGGGAAATCGAATCATTTGAGAGTATTTGGAGCGGGGCAGTTCTTCCGCCTTAAGGAGGGACTTGACATTCCGCGTCTTGCGCGAGAGGGAATTCTACGGCGCGAACGTCGTAATCATAAACGAATCTTGAGCCATTTCGGGTTCGGTGAGTTTGTTTTGAACAATTTCGGAAAGGGGGCAGCTAAATGACTCTAAATCAATTGGAAAACGACACTTCGCTAATACTTTCACATGATTTGCATAAACTTCGCATTGAAGGGGCATTAGCACATAAATCAGCCATGCCAAATAGTTTAGCGCAACGTGCGGATGCGGTAGCAGCATGGTTGGGACGGGGGAGCGAACACTATTTCCATGAACAGTTTGAGGTTTCAAACTACCGAAAATCTCTTATTTTCCCTTTAAGAAACCCTCAGGTTTCACGCCGCATGATAGGCCAACATCGGGCGGAAATTAAAGATCTATTCAAAGAGTCGGATCCTTATCACCTGCACGAGGAAATTTTAGTTTCCAAATTACTAAACTTTTACAAGGAGGCACGGGAGTACCCCTATGGCTCATTGAAATACCATATTCTATTAACATGTGCCATTTATTATAATTTCTATAATAACTATAAGTTGAAAGATCTATATCTTTGTGAAAATGTCCCTGTAGACTGCCCCTTTCAAATTATCTATCGAGATGCACAACGAGAGTGGTCTCTAATCCCCCATAGAAAGACAAGGGGCATGTCCCGGGTTTGGGATAAATTTCATAAGACATGGATGTGTCGTAGAAAAATCTGTATTGGAGGTGAGCACCGCGTTTTAGACGGATTGCTGTCTTGCATTGGTAGCTGGACGGTAGCCCTAACTACCATCGACGATTTCGGTGACTTTCTTTGCAACATCTCTTGAACCACCTATAGCCCTCAG
>JAEOSY010000626.1 GCA_016840125.1 Candidatus Helarchaeota archaeon
AAAATGACTTATCCTGACTCACTCCTGTTGTGTAGACCAAAATCACAGATATCCTCTAAACCATTGATTTGGATGCAAGATATGGGGGGAAATGTGGCACGCCCAAAGGTTCGACATTGGAACTTTTTTATGTCACAAGAATGCAATTTCAAGGCTTAACAGACTAAGAATGATGCTCAAATGAATAACGGTTTAAGCCTTTACTTCTCTTTCAACCCAGCCAGCCTCTTTTTCGCATCATCAACTTCAGAGTGCCATCAGGGAGGCCTGGATCGGCGTCTAAATCTAGGTAAACAAACCTTTCGTGGTGTTCGAATAACCTAGGAATCTAATTTTTGAGGGAGTATAATGACTGGGAGCAAGTCAGACTTACCAGCACAAGAATTGACAAGGAGTTTCAAGTGAGTTTCATCTCTCAGGGCACCCGGATATCCATTTGTGAATTCACGAGCGGGGAATATTTATGATTTTGCTGAAGAGGATGATGGGTAATCCTTAATCTTCGTGGTCGGAGGTCAAATCCATTGGATCGATGTCGAGTTTATTGAAGAATTAAGGCCGATGGAATTGAAGCAATAATCTTAGGAAGGTGAAAAAATGAAATCATTAAAATTAATTTTAGTAATAATGCTACTTCTGTTTGCATCAGCGACAACCCAAGCACAGGAAATATTTGATGTTATTAGCAACGGAGATCTAGCCAAAGTAAAAGAACTTGTGGAAAAAGATCCACTGTTGATAAAAGCAAAAAATTCCCGTCAGTCAACTCCGCTGCATGTGGCGGTAGATGTGAATAATGTCCCAATAGCTAGATATTTAATAGATAAGGGAGCAGACCTAAATGCAGTAAATTCAAATCGTTGGGCCCCCTTGTTCTATGCAAAAGAAAAAGAAATTGCAGAATTGCTCGTTGAAAAAGGAGCAGATATAAATTTTGAAGCTTCAAACGGTACTGCCATTAGCTGGTTACTGCTCTATAGAAGAAAAGTAGTGGCAGAATACCTTCTTGAAAAGGGAGCAATCATTCCCAAAGTTGGAACAACTCAAAGTGTTGGATTGCTGATCCAATCATTAAAAAGCGGCAGTATTAAATTTCTGGAAAAATATATGCAGCAGGAATTCAATCCGCTTTATGAAAGTAAAGAACAAAACAATTTACTCCATTATGCCTCGGAAAGTCATTCCGTTGAATTGATTGAAAAACTGATTAATTTGGATATATCTGTAAACAAAAAGAATATATTCGGTTTTACCCCGTTGCATATCGCGGCATTAAAAGGGAACACTCAGGTTGTTAAGTTGTTAGCTCAAAAAGATCTGGATATAAATGCACGCACCAATGACGGTAAAACTCCTTATAACCTTGCTGTTGAAGAAAAAAAAGATGAAACCGCAGAGTATCTGAAATCGATAGGAGCAGATCAGAGTCCCCAAAGATTTCCGGTCTTATCAGGTGAATATATGGGGCAGGCTAAACCGGGCAAAAAAGCGGTTCCATTTGCTCCTGGAATTGTGACAAATCAACATGGTTCAATAGTCTTAACACCCGGTGGAAATGAAATATATTGGAGTATAAATAAAGCACCGGGAGAAGTGTCACTCCTGAGCACAAAAAAGAAGAATGGGAAATGGATAAAGCCGGTCATGTTTAAGAAAGATATGGATGTGCCATTTGTTTCTCCCGATGGAAAAAAAATGTATTGCACACATTGGAATACACAAACAAAATGGGGGATCAAGACAATAATAGCTGAAATGGATAAAACTCCAACGGGATGGTCAGAGCCCAAACCATTGCCCGATATCATAAATTCAGTGCCAGGTATATGGTGGCAGGTATCTGTTGACAGTAAGGGAAATCTGTATTTTGGCGCGCGTCAGAATGGATTCCATGATATAAGAATATATTATTCCAATTATAACAATGGAGAATACAGCGAACCTAAAATAGTGGAAAGCCTGCAAGATGTGAACGCACATTCGCCCTACATTTCGCCAGATGGAAGTTATTTAATAATATCTAAACCTGAGGGATTGAGTATTTTATTTAAGAAAAGAGATGGTTCCTGGACTGATGGATTAGATATTAATGATTATATAGGAATTGAAGGGGGCCATTGTTCGATAGTGACACATGATGGGAAGTATCTATTTTTCATTTCTGGTTCTTCCTACTGGGTGGATGCCTCGTTTATTGGAGAGCTGAGAAAGAAAGAATTGAAAGAATATTAAATAAGCTGACCTTTTTCCTATCTTTTCTCAATTTCTTACTGTTTCAATCCAGCCAGCCTCTTTCTCGCATCTTCTATGATGACGTAACGCAAGTTTTTTTATTCTTTCTTATTTACCCTCCTTTCTTCGGTCTTTTCAACCATCCTTCTATCCGTGCCCCCAACCATAAAAAGTTGGCTCTGCACACACCG
>JAEOSY010000067.1 GCA_016840125.1 Candidatus Helarchaeota archaeon
ATGAAGGCTTTACCCAAATGGATGTCCAAAAAATTGGTAATGCTAGGGGGCTTCTCGAATCGCTCGCAGCTCAACGGAATTTAAGTATTGAACAAACAATAAATGTAATAGATAAATTGATTAAGGTAGTTCAGCAGAAATCTCACCCAGGGGTTGTTCAAGGCGTTATTCAAATTCCACCCCCGTCTCAATCAGTACGTCTGTCTGATGATATTATCGGAGAACTCCGGACGGTCCTGAAAGAAGGCATTCAACAGTTGAAGACAACTCAACCTGGAGGGATGGCAGAAGCCCCAGCAATCGATGCGGGTGCGATCATTACAGAGCTGAAGAGTATGATTTCAGATGAGATCAAAACAATTTCTTCAGAAATAGTTTCTCAAATCGTTAGTAAACTGCCAGTTGGGCTGCCTTCAGGTCCTCGCGCTCATAGCGGGGGCTCAATTTCAGATGATGTCCCTGAAATCAGAATAACTACGGCCGCACCAGGTGAACGAGCGGCGCGTCCAAAATTAGATGATATGTTGGACTCTATTATTGTCAGTGAATAAATTTAATTAGATTTTAAACCTCTTTTCTCCAGTTCTGATTCTACTATTTGAAATTTATCTTCTACACTGGGGTGTGCATTTACCCATTCTATCACGTCTTTAAAACCACTTTCCAATTTAAAAATGGGTTGAAAACCTAACTTTTCCTGAATTTTCGTAATATCCGCGAAGCAATGGCGAATATCACCCTTGCGAAACTGATTGAGGATCTGTGGTTTAATTTTAAGGTGGAAGATTCGAGTAAGAATTCTGGCGACATCTAAAATAGTTAGAGCAGAGCCGGTCCCAACATTGAAAACTTCACCGTCCGCAGCTTTTTTTTCCAACGCTAATATGCTGGCAGAAGCCACATCTTTAACATGGATGAAGTCGCGGGATTGTAACCCATCTTCATAAATTACAGGGGGGAGTTTGTTTTTTAGCCGGCTTGAGAATATTGCGCACACCCCTGTATATGGATTAGAAAGCGCTTGCCGAGTTCCATAAACATTAAAGAGTCGAAGAGCTACCATAGGAATACCATAGGTTTTGCCAATAAGGAGAATCATCTCCTCCTGATGCCTCTTGGATTGAGCATATATTGAAGTGGGATTGAGAGGTTTGTTCTCATCTGTTGGTACTGCTTTTAAAATTTTACCACATTTCGAGCAACATATCTCCCATTGTCTAGCTTTTAAGGATTCAATATCCCGGCTAACGGGAAAAATGTCTCCACAATTTGCACAATGATATTTACCTTCCCCATAAATGGACATTGAGGACGCAAGAATTACTTTTTGTATTGAATTCTCTTCGTTTACCAGTATATCAAGTAAATTGGCGGTACCTTGAGTGTTTGTTGAAATATATTTAGGAATTTGATACATGGACTGGCCAACCCCTACATTAGCGGCAAAGTGAAAAACCGCATCCATGTCCTGAAGGCTTTTCCTTAGGATTTCAGGTTCGAGAATTGAGCCCTGAGTGAAACCCACCTTTTTATTGAGGTAATCTGGTATTTTTTGGAGAGGACCATGAACTTGTGATTCGAGATTGTCCAAAACCCTTACATTATACCCTTGTTTAATCAAGCTGTCAGCTAAATGAGAACCAATAAATCCAGCGCCACCTGTTATTAAAATGTTATGAATGTTCCGCATTCCTCAAACATATTCCTATTACTTTTTTCTTAAACTAACAACGCGTGTTATAATAAAAGTTTAAAGGGTTTAAAAAACCTTCATTCTTCAACGGTTTTAGCACGTTCGGTGAGAATTTGTGAAACCAATTGATGTATATCGTCCTTCTCCCTTGTTAGAATGCTTATAATAACGCGATCATCTGCATCAATAAAATATCCTAACTCAACTGAATCGATTATCCAATTTCCAACTGGGGTTTTTTTCTTCATTTGGAGAGTTTCAGATCTACTACCTGTTTTAAAGATATATTCAGTTATACAAGTCCGTTCAAAAAAATCCTCTATTTTTTCTTGGATTTCCTCTCTATTTGTCATAATCTTTTCCTTTAGTTTTCTATAATTTAGAATTCAATAATCTATACATTTATTTTCTAAATCAACTTATTTTTTCCTATCACTTAACATGGGCATTTGCATGAAACGAGAATATTGGATTCTACTCATAATTACGTCAATTGGACTTTTCTTGCGGTTCGCATCATTAACAATTGGATTTACCCTTCAGGGTAACTTAGACGTGAGCCTCTTTCCAGATGAAGCCAACTTTCTGGTTAGCGCCCGATATTTCTATGTTGGTGAATTTCCACCGTTTTATCTATATTATCACAATAGTTTAATATTATCACCTCTTATATCCGGCTTGTATTCACTTTTCGGAGTTACTGCTTTTACAGGTCGGTTTCTATCTGCGCTTCTAGGCACTCTAACCATTCCAGTCATGTATTTTTTAGGAAAGGAACTCTTCAAAAATGAAAAAAAGGCTTTACTTACGGCATTATTTTTAAGTATCTCCTTCATCCATCGATTTTGGACCATACG
>JAEOSY010000068.1 GCA_016840125.1 Candidatus Helarchaeota archaeon
CATTTATTTGACTCAGTTTATCTATTTTCAAGTTTTTTATTAATTCTTCCTTTCCCTTCGTTTGCTTCGCGCGCGCGAAGAAAGAAAATGGTCTCGCCCAGTTCCTCATGGAACTCCCCAACTCTCTTAGGAATGTCTGATTGAACTAGATCAGAGAATATGAGTAATTATTATCCTCAAACCAATCAGGGTGAGTATAAGCCCGCCGACTATCTGTGCCTTTTTTCCGAATTGTTGACCCGTCTTGTTTCCGATGTTTAACCCAATGAATGTGAAGATGAGTGTACCCGCTCCCATATAGAGGCTTGGTATCCATATGCTGAGCTCCTGAAGACTGAAGCTAAGCCCAACAGCCAATGCGTCAATACTAACCGATACTGTGAACATGATGAGGCTCGCGAATCCCAGCAAGTAGCTAGAGTTCACTTCCTCGGTCTCTTCATCCAGTCCCTCCTTAAGCATCCTACCACCTACAAAGGCTAGTAGTATGAATGCGACCCAGTGATCCCATCTCTGGATCAATGTGATTACTGTTGAGCCTAAGAACCAGCCGAGGATAGGCATTATGATGTGGGCGACTCCGAAGGATACACTTACTTTCAGTGAATCAATGAGTTTTACTTTTCGGAGTCCAAAACCTGCTATTATTGAAACGCTGAAGGCATCCATCGCCAACCCTATCGAGAGCAGGACCAGCGAGTAGATGTCTATTGATTGGGGCATAGTATCTTAACAGCCCCACTTTATACGGTATAAATCTTGTCTGCGCGCAAATGTGTGTATAGAGAGAGTTAGAGAGAGTAAGAGTGAGTGAAAGAGAAACGAAGTGCGCGCGCGCATCACATGTTATAAAAATTTTTTATTATTTGTTCCATTGTTTCTGGACGATCTCTCGCCATATGCCATCGATGACTCCACTTCCACTCTTCCGCTCTTGGATTATGATATGAACAGGAGTTGCAATAATCTCTTTTAAAACCGTCTAAAAGAAAATCTAATTGATTTCCCATAATAGAACGATTTGATTTGTCGCAAAACAAAATTTTCAGTCCTGTTGAAGGCAATGAAAACATGTTCCATATTGGTCCATAAGTAATGATTTCGGTAAAAAGATGTTCACAATGTTTTAAGATACGTTCTGGATTTCTATCTTTTAAACCTATTTTAGCTAATTGAGCATATTCGTCATCGCTATCTAGATCTATCCCTCCCTTTCTCAATAACATTTTAATAATTGGTTCTTCTTTCTCATCAGATATTTCTACTGTTTGATCCGGTTCTTTTGATATTTTATTATTTAAATTATACATAATAGTGATATGTGGTTCTGTGAATCTATTTTTAGATCTTATAATGTCTTGTAGATAACCTTTGTGTTCAATTCTTTCCGCTATTTCTGTAGCTCTTTTCAAAGAATCAACACGATTGGTTATATCGTTTATAGAATCGTAGTATATTGCTAAATCTAGTAGCTGTTGAATTTGATATTCGTCCGAAATTAAACCGCCCAACCTTAAAGAGAATTTCAAAAGATATTCTACAACGCCCAACCCCTTCTTAATAATCACCGCATCACCTCCCAAAGATACGTGATATAACCACGACCAATGCAGCATACCTAATTTTCGCAATAACTCCATAGAAGCGAAGTATTCTTTAGCCTCAAATGAATGAGCAATTAATGCAATAAAGTCAGTTTGTAGCTCAAATAAAGCAGATACATACTTTTGAATTTCCAAGAGTAAAAATGGAGCCATAGTATCGCCCTCGTATTGTGACGAAACTAAATGCAATGTTCTAAGGTCGGTAAATCTCCTCAAAAAATCCAAGTAAAAAGTTTCATACATTATTCCTTCCCATAAAAATTTGAAACTAGTTGAAGATGATTTTTCTATAAAATCTTCTACAGATTTTAATATTTTCATTCTTTCTTGATTTTGGTTTTCATCTAATGGATTTAAATTGTATGAAATCAAAAGTGCTGCTTTGATTGCATTCTCATTATCATTCGATGCAAAAGATGAATCGTAAATTTCTTGTAGAATTTTTGATGATTTTTCTAAATCACCTTCTTTTTCAAATCTATAAGAGATATTAAATTCTATCTCTCTACTTTTTTCTCTCATAACATTCCTTATTTCGGTTAAATTCTCTATGGCTTCAACATTTGTTTCCCATTCAGATAGATGGTGAATTGGAATATTGTGTAATTTTTGAAATATTAAGTAGGTTGGACCGCTTTTTGAAATCCTATTTAGTTCGTCATGGGTTTTTAAAATATCATTATCCAATGGCACATATAATGTTACAGTCTTTTGATTTTTCCAATTTGGTTTAATATTATTTAATGTATTATATACAAAACTTTGGATATATAGCCAATAGCAGTTTTCTTTTGGGAGATCTACAATCACCAATAATACAGGTAAGTCTTTATCCATATAATAACTTAAATTTTTTACGTTCATTCTATAAGTTATTGAGTTTTTTACTATTTTAACATTTTCAGTTCCCTTTAGCTGTATATAAAATTCATTTCCCGTTACAACATCCAACTCAACAATTTCTACAATTTTATCTAATCCATAATCTTTGTCTATTGGTCTAATAATCCATTCTGGAGGGATATTTCTTGAAAAGATTCGAGTACTAATGTCCTCTACAACGTGTTCTCGCGGTCTAATCATCCCTAAGTAAATTACCTTTCTTTGAAATAAAATATTTCCCATAACCCATTACGCGCTCATGAAACAGGAGAAACACACCAAAACACCATCCATAATCAAAAAAGGCAAAACCCAACCGCCAGAGGCTGAGAGAAGCCATAAAACACCGTCAGAACCGTGAAAGAAGAGAAAATCGCCGGAATTCATCGCGCGCGCCCCACCCACAGCCCCACCCCCTAAAAACACATCAAACCACACAGCCCCGACCCAAAACCAACCACCACCAGAAAAAAACATAGAGGGGGGTCACACATCAGAACCTGAAACAACCACCCCACAAAGAAAGCAACCCAAAAAACGCTCCACCCCGATCCGATTCCAAGAAAAAACCCAGGCAACTCCGAGAAAAATAAGGGCCAAATCACACACCCACACAACGCATAGGGGGAGGGGGGAGTCACGCATAGGAACCCGAAAAACCCTCCACCACAAGAAAGAAACCCTAAAATCACCCCTCTCCCATCCGATTCAGCACAAAAACGTGCTCCTAAGCAACGAAATCTTACGCAATAACATAGGGGGGAGGGGGGGTCATGCAACGAAGCCTGAATAAACCTCTCCACGACGAAAGGAGCCGGAAAACGCCCCCGATACGATCAGAATCATGTCAAAAGGAGTACTTATGCATGCCAAAAACACCGC
>JAEOSY010000627.1 GCA_016840125.1 Candidatus Helarchaeota archaeon
ATTACATCGTCCCAGAGAAGTGATGCATTGTGGATCAATTCGACTGCTATTGCTGCCTGCAGGACGGAAGTGATTTGACCACCAACAGCCTCGCATGAAAGTAGAGCTAAAGCTGGGCGTATTCTCTTTCCCCCAGATCCTACAATGTGTTGTACTGCTTTATCTATGGGATCTGGAAACTCCCATGAATTGATTAGCTGCTTGATCTCTGCATTCACGATCTCTATTTTTTCAGCAAGTTGGTCGAGCAAACTCAAAAATCAAACTTCCCTGATTTGAATCGGTTAGCTTTATCGAATATTGGCTTCAATTTCTTTAGCAGAGCTAAATTAGGATATGATTCTTGGACAAAACCATTGAGATTACTTTCAATCGTTGGGGGATAACCCTCAAATTCATTGATTTTATTTTTTAATCTCGTCAAGATCTCGTTCTTACGAGATGGGGCTATATCTTTTGCTAAAAACATATAGAGTAGGACATTACTTGGATTAAGAAATATGCCAAAGAAAGAGGGATTCTCGAAAGCCTCACAAAACCTAAGAAATTGAGGAATATACTTCAACGGAATTATTAACGTTATAATAATGCTTGATGAGGGAATTTGAGTGGATTCTATAAGACGATTTTCCCATAGGTTGTTGACTTCGGTAATAGTAGACTCATTCTCTTTACTCACTTCTTCTATTGTTGAAAACTCCTCCTCTACTGCAGTTTGCGTCCCCTCTAATCGTATAAACAAGTCGAAACCAGATAGATTATGCATATTTAATGTTTTGAAAAGTGAGATATTATAAATTGTAGATAATCTGCTTAACCTGGATAGAATTTGTAATGAGGAATCAATATTGGTTTGCAATAGGATATTTTGGTTGTAGGGTGCCTTGGGAAGTATTTCAAGATCAGCATCAATTATAGTTCCAATATATCCTTCGGAACCACAAATGATGCTATTCATATTATATCCGTGTGAATAGGCAGGAGCATTTGGAATTCCAGTATGCAATATTTGTCCATTAGAGAGGATAAGCGTGGTACTACGTAAATAGTTCATAAGGGTCCCGTTTTTATAGGCACCATACCCATATCCTCCAGTTGCGATGAATCCGCCTAGAGTTCCATTTAAGAGTGGTTCAATTGGTAGCCGAAATCCTTTTTTTTCCAATTCATTTTGAAGATTCGCAAGGGATATTCCTGCATGTGCGGTTACTATTAATCTTTCAATATCAATTTCCACTTTCTTATTCAGGAGTGTTAAGTCTATGATTAAATCTTTCGAATAAGCCCCTAAATTGATATCCAATCCTAACCCTCTCGAAGTTATAGAGGTGATTTTATATCGGCGTAGGATGAAATTCAACCTTTTAAAATGAGGTGGAGAAGATGGTTTGATAACCATGAGCGGGGGGTGGGTTCCTCCAAACAGATCTGAGCCGTATTTTATTAACGCGTCCTCGTTCATAATAACATTATCAGCTCCAACTAAATCGATTAGATCCTCAGCTAGAGATTTCTTATCAATACTCATTTTTTTCACACACTAAGGTTTTGGGGGACGCATCTGTTCAGGAGTTCTATCCTCTGTAATTTTTCCCGGATTGCATAGACTATTTGGATCAAGAACTGCTTTGATTTCCGAAAAGAGCTTCAAATTCTCTTGATCATATATGAAAGACAAATAAGCCGTTCCCCAGAGTCCAATTCCATAGGGAACACCCCCAAACTTAATCGCTCTACTAATTAATTTACGACTGAATGATAAAACCTTGAGATAGTCCATTCCTCGCCGTTCATCAGTTAAAATGAAGGGCATACAAAGCATACTAGCCCCATGCCCTAGCAATCCACAGAATCCAATATCAATTTTTTCGTCATCGCCCATTTCTTGAAAAGTCTTATAAATTTGAGGCACAGATTTTAATGGAGCCCCAACCTCCAGCAGGATTAAGCTAGGTCCCGCCCGTTTTATATACAATTCTGCATTGAATCGGCGATCCCACTCTTCAAGAGCGAACTTTTTTGATAATTCACTTTGGTCAGGAAATATTGAACGAGTTTTCGCTATACCCTCCTCAATTGAAGACTTAGTTCCTTCTAGAGTGTATAGAACTACAAGTTCATCTTTCGGAACTTCAATTCCTAACGATTTTGAAACCTCTAAAAAGTGTCTATCCATCAACATTACATGATAGGGTATTACTCCATCCTTAAGGGTCGCATCCAGAGAGGTAATTAGAGAAGTAATATCGGCAAACCCAAAAGCTAAGGGAGATATTAATTGTGATAGGGGATATAATCTCATGGTAATTTCAGTAATAATCCCTAGAGTTCCTTCAGCTCCAATGAAAAGCGAGGCAAGGGGTGGATATACATCGAATACCTCTCCTGAGGGGGAGACAACCTTTATTTTTTGAATTTGTTGGGCAATTGATCCGAATTTAGGAGCTCCAATACCAGCGTAACCACCTGTTGAAATAAAACCTCCAATGGTTGCAGAGGGAGAACTTGAGGGATGTATTCCCACCATTAGGCCCTCCTTTTTCAATAGAAAATTTAGTTTCGCCCAAGTAATTCCAGGTTGAACGGTTATTTGTAGCTGATTTTCTTCATGATGTAAAATTTCTTGCATTTGTGTAAGATCTATTATAATTCCCCCATCAACAGAAATTACTGCACCACTTCCCGAGGAGGCTCCAGCACGTGAAGTAAAGGGGATTTTATGTTCCACGGCAAGTTTTATAATTTTTGATACCTGTTCTGTCGTGGAGGGACGGATAACATATTTGGGAGATTGGATTTTATAAACCTGTTTTATCATGGGGGGAAGAGATGCCAGATCACTCTTATACGCGATTAAATCCATTTCATTCGTAGATACATTATCTTCTCCACAAATATAAATTAAAGTTTTAATTAAGTCAGATTTAGACACAGAAAAACACCGAAAAATTCGAAGGGATTTGAAGAATTAAAGTATATTAGAAAGAGGGGTTGCGTATCATCAAAAAAAAGAGGGAAGGTTTAATCTTGGTAATCCATTAATTCATAGTCATCAGTTTCATCAGAGTCGGCAGTATCTAGCTCAAAGGTCGATTTTACCCTTTTTCGTGAAGCGGATTGCCACTTCTTCACTTTTGTTGTGGTTATAGATTTTTCCTCAAGAAGAGTAGCGATTTCTTCGGCATCGGCAGAGAGTAAATCTTCAACAGTTCTTATTCCTATTTCCATTAACAACCCTGCAGTTTTCGTACCAACACCTGAGGCTTTTTTTATGGGGTCGGTTAAATGTAATTCCTTATATTTTTCTGTGTCGTCCGTTTTCTTTTTTTTCTTTAATGTTTTCTTTTTCTTCCGTGGTTTCTCCTCGTCCTCTTCTTCTGCATCGGTTCCACGTATTTTTCGCTTTTTCCGGGTTCGTTTTTTCTTTCCCGACTCTTCCTCTGAACTTGAGCTTTTGCCGCGCTTCGCTTTTCGAGGATTCATCATCAATTCTAGGGCGTCTTTTGATGGTTTAAGAGCTATAGTACCATCCTCAAGAGCTTTTACCGTACTTTTGATTTTGTTTGCGATAGCCTCATGATACTGTACCGTGCTGGCAAATAATGCCAGAACATGTACAAAACTGGAGTTATCAGCTAAATCATCATTATAGATTTCGATTTCAACCTTTCCGCCGCGTTTTGAATCAATAAATGCTACTTTTTCATTGCCTAACTTTCTTGTAACGATAAAATCTGCTCCCATTGCAAGGGATTTTTTAGCAATTTGAAAAATATCAAAGAATCCCTTTCGTGAATCTGTCAGCATTGGAAATACCAATTTACTTGATTCTTTTTCGATATCAATTACGTACGGGAATCCGCTCAATGTTATCGTAAAAACAGGTAAATCACCACTCACTGCAGATTGGGCTAATTCCTTTAAGATTCTCTCTTCAATTACTCCAACGCTACGTCCTTTTCTGCTATAGAGCTTAATGACAATCCTATCAAAAGAATCCAATTCTTGGGCGGTTGATTCTTCTGCCCAGTATTCTTTTTGTAAGCCTAACATGCCATAAATCTCTTTATCAATAAAAATTTCACCCATAAAGAAGGTGTCTTTTGGAGCTCTACTTATCCTAATGTCTTTACCAGCAGCATAAGCTTGAGCTTCACTCCCTTGTAGAGAAGTCTTAAAAAATTTCATTTCAACTTTTTTCTGAACCATTTCAGACATAGAGAAATACTCCTTTTTCTCAATTACCAGTTCTTTCTGTTTGATTTGAAAGCTGGAATTAAATCTTTTTAGCTGATTCTCCTTTAAAAAATCATTGTTTGGACATAAAGATCGAAATTGAATTTTTAAAGCCAAAATTCCTCGAAATTCAGGAGACATTGAAGAAAACTAACATTTGCTTTTAGAATATGTTGAGGAATTAATTGAATCCGTTGAAAAATTAGATTATTGTAAAACTATTTCATTTGGGTCATTATTGAGGTCTTTGCTGCTTTATGAATTTGGAAAATACGTTCCAGTAATTGTCTAAATGCGGGATAAACGTTTTCATTTTCTGTTGCAACAGTCTCATAAATTGAAGTATTTGAAAGAAGTTGGAGTGTTTGTCTCAAAAATTCGTCTGAAACTATATCAGGGAGATCTCGTTTATTTAAGCAAACGCTAACTGGAATAATATGTTCTAGCCTCGAGCCAAAAAAGGATTTTAATTCGTTCCAGCTTTTGATATTTTCTTCAGCTAGGGATTCTTGAGAATCTGCAACGAATAAAATGCCATCAGTCCCCTGCAATACTGTGGATCTTGTCGCACAGTAAAAATCTTGCCCAGTTGCAGTCCAAAAATTAAGTTTTAATTTCCATATACCAAATTTTAGCTCTAACGCTCCAAAATCGTAAAAAAGGGTCCTGCTATTCTCAGAATGGCTTGTATCAATTGAAACTAAGGGACCGCCACCATTTAATTGCCCATACAAGCCCTTAAGAGCTGTTGATTTGCCGGACATGGCGCATCCGTAAAATACAATTTTACTCTGTACCGTTCGTGTTCCAAAATCTATTATCACGATAAACCACTTCTACCAATTTTCAAAAAGAAGTTATTATAAAATTTTATAAACCCCCCTATTTTGAAAAAATAACATTTTATCTATGAAAAAATAACACATAATGATAGAAATTCTGCTGAGAAGATAAACTTAGAACTAACCAGATAAAATTTCACCTAAAATACTTAATTTAGATTAATTTAATCATAGTATTTTCTTTAAATCCCGTTTTTCATAGAAGATAAAGATTCTGCTTTAATTTCATCAACTCTGTGATCATTCATGTTATTTTCTTTAATGAAGTAGAATTTTTATTTTCTTGAGGGGTCTATTCAATTTACGTTTAAAATATAACTCATTTGCATCCATCGCGATCATCACCCAAATCAGTCCTTCCATGTTCTCGAGTTTTAAAGGGGTAAAATAAATTCTTACCTGTGAATAATTTAGATAGAAATCATCAGGAATTTCTAGAGAATTTTCCTCTTTTGTTAACAGCCTTTTTAACTTCTGTGTAATTCGTTCTAGCTCTACCTTAGCGGAACCAACTACCGATTCTCGTACGAGGTCTCCCTCCCAAATGATACCGGCGGCTTGGAATTTCTCATCCTCAAGAATATCTTCGAGTATGCCCTTACAGAGAACAATTTTTTTTAACCAATTCGGGTTAATTTCCATTGGAACTAACACATCACTTTTCTTCCTTTTGTTGGTTATAAACTCCTCAAACTGAAATGGGTTGTAATTAAATTGTTAAGATTATCGGACAATTCCACTCTTCCAGCTTCAAGGGTTTCCTGTAGAATCAGTCCATAGCGTCCCTTCGCCTCTCTTACCACCTTAATACATTTTCTACAGAAAAGCGGAACTTTGATCATGTATTCAAGGAGATTTGACATCACCAGAAAATTAACCACACACTCTTTCACGAGTTTGTCTTCTATTTGGTCAAGCTCCGCCTCTATTTGTCGTTCTTGCTTTTTTTCATCCACTTTCATTCTGGACTAGCTCCTTCCGCTCCTATTTCTCAAGAACGCAGATAATAATTGAGTCTTCTGCTGTATACTTGATGGCAAACTCCGGTGCAGAAGATTTGCTATTTCGGCATTGGGGCGCGTAAAAACTCGCGCCATACTCCCCAATAGTTTATTCAATTCGTATATTTCAACCCGCTCCGCCAAGAGCTTTTCTACCTGTTTTTTCTTGGGGAGGACTTGATCCCACCGATCCCGATAGCAGTCAAGGTGATTGGGTTTGGCGGAGTAGGGGTTGAGGGAAAGGGAACTGCTCTGCGGGAGTGCCTCTCGCGGAATGATATAAAAGAAATACTCGGTCTGTTTGCAACAGGCAATGACTTCATAATCTACCACTTTCCGCTCAGCAGGTTTGATATGGCAGGCGAAATTTTTGTATTTAGGACTCCAATTTGCAAACTTCACTCCCAGCCGGTTCCCGTGCCTTGTGATGATGTCAATGGGCCAATTGTACGGGATAATAAGCGATTCCTCTCCAAACAGCCATAACAGGTGGCTCACCAAGACCTCACCATACCGCCCTTTCACATCAGTATACTTCCTCAACTTCAAATCCCTCTCAGACCTCTCATTTTAACGCCGCGATCTTGTAATTTGGTGGGTATCGCCCATAAAGAGCTGACGAATATGACAATCGGATTGAGTTTGCCCTGAAAATACGACTTTATTGGGTTCAAGTGGTATCAAGAACAGTTCAACCCAAAAATTAAGGGCGACACCTTTCACCTTACCTATTTGAACTCTGATGGATACGCCCTCAGTATAAAATGGGGGAGGAGGGAATGTAAAACTAATAAAAAATAGCGAGGGCGTATCTTTCACCGGGAAAATCAGATTGGTGGGTGCTGACCCTTGAGAAAAATAAAGTTGAGTAGTATGGGGGGTTGGGGGTAATAAATAATGTCTGGGAACAGCACCTTTCACCTCAGACTGTGAAGTAAAAGATCTCAATTGGGAGGATTTCTTCTCTTTTGTTTTCATTTTTTCACCATTCCCCTTTTCAAGGCTTTTCTTCTTTATCAAAACTGCTAGAAACCGACCAAACTGATATTTTCATTTTTCAAGACAATTTTTTGTTTCTTTGAGTAAATGGAGTTTTTATTGTATTTTTTTGTAACAATATTACAATTTCATGTATAAAAAAGTTTCCTAAAGGTAGAGTATTATTTAAGAAAGGGATTAGTTATATGACTCTTTTAGCTAAGAAAGAAAGACAATATTCCACCATTCCTAAGCTTTTTATTTAAAAAAAGGTTGATTTTTATGGATTATTTGATAAAAAAAAATAAAAATAAGTCCTAATTAATTTAAATTATTGGAAAAAAAAAGTCAAGTTAAGGATGAACATGCCAAAAGTCTTTATTCAACTGAGCGATAAACAAGTTGAAATCCTAGAAAAAATTAGTGAGAAACGCGGGATGAGCAAAATCCAAGAACTTATCCGGTTTTTAATTAATGACTTAATTGAGAAAGAATTGGAAGAAGAAGAATAGAAATTATCATATTTATAACGCCATTTTAGAATTTTTTATAAATTATCAAGCTAATCGTCGTAAAATTGAATTCAGTAAATCAACAATTAGTTTTAAATCCTCTATTACTGGAACATACTCTTTGCGTTTTTGGTTTTCAGGATGGATGATGTTTCTAAACTCTTGAAGTATATATGAAACTCTTTTGCTGACTTTAGTTAATAGTTCTAAATCCTCTGAAATTTCGATCAATTTACTAAATGTTAATTTTTTAATCGGGATTGGCTTTTTATATCGTTCTTTAATCAATTCATCTGTTCTTGGTTCATCTCCTAAAAGATGATCTAGAAGAACTGCTTCAATAATACTGCCCGCCAATATTATTCCTGACTTGATGCAATCATTTTGATAACATTTTATAATTTCTTTATAATCAGCATTTAAAATCTGTCTAAAATCGGTATCCTTTATAATAGTAAAGCAGTTATTGAGGAACAATTCAGTTCCTGCGAAATTTTTTTTAATTTTTTCGGTAAATTCAAGTATTTTAACTCGGAGTGTTGTTATGAATGCTTGACAATCGACCTTTTTCATTCCTATACCTAAATTCTTTGGTAAATTTCGGTCATATTTTTTAATCTGATTTAATAACGGTGTCTGAACCTGAAAGGAAGCAAATTCTAAATCTGATTTTAAAAACTCTTCTAAGGTTATTATAGGTGCAGGATTTTTCATAGTTAATATTTTCTGATAAACTTTAATAGGAATATTAGGAACATTAATTTCTTCATTTTTATCCCTATCAAAGAACTTTATCAGATGAGTTCGGTATTCAGGGACTTGTTCTAAGTCTGGATAGCCCTGAAGCTCGTTTTTTATCCATTTTAAATCATCATCAATGTTATATGTTATACAAATCTTCATACAAATTTCAAGAACCTTTGTAACTTCGAACTCTTTGATTGGTTTTTTTAGCTGCTCATCAATGAAATTAAGCTGTTCTTCCAAGTAACTCACAACTTTTATTTTTGAATCATCCTGGCCATATAATCCCCATTTCATATGTAAAGCGTTGGCTCCTTTTTAAAAGTGTGTTAATATTTTCTAGTTCTAAGCCAGTCTCTTTCAAGAGGCATACAAGTAATAATAATTTCAACTGTTGATTAATTCGCCTTAATTCCTTTTTGGATGCAACATTTTTCTTGGGTTCCTTCGAATGGTGGATTAGATAGTTTCTAGTACTTATGACTTTTTGAAAAAAAAGACTCCATTCATCTTCAGGTATGAACTTGTTTGTAACAAGTTTTAGACTTTTGAGGAGTTCCTTCAGTTCCTCTCGTAAAGTAATTCGATTTGATAATTTATCTTCAATAAACTCTCGATACTCAGGGAAATTTTTGATTACATCCTTTTTTAATCGTCTAAATTCAAAGGTAGGTATTTTTTTTCTTTCCATATCAACAAAATTGCTCTGATATGCCTCAAAAGCAATTATTAATCTAAGAAATTTAGTTTCAGGGGTCATAGTGGAATCCTGAAATGTACTAAAGTAGAAATCACAGACTGGTTGGAGCTTTTCAGCATTATTTAACCAATGCTGGAGCATTTTTCCGAGCTTTTCTTGAATATTTTTGTAGAGGATGAGAATATCATATACATCTAAGGTCTTTAGTGTGAATAATTCTCCCGAAGATTTGTTGAAGATTTCACCTCCACCAAAAGTTAATTCATTATATCCTCGTAATGATAAAATTTTTACTGGTTTGAAAATCAGAAGTGTTAGGAAATCTCGCAGGTGATTAGCTACATCGAGGCAATAACCAAATTTTTCTGTTTTGGAAAAAAAAATATTTACTCTCGCATTCTGTTTATAAATTATTTCGGCACTAGCAATATTAAAACGAGGTTTAATCGTAGCTGGTTCTTTAGTGACCGAAAGGCTTAGGGTAATCTCCTCTTTTTGACTTTTTGTCAGTTTAATTTCTTCGTACGAGCTGTATTTTAAGAGATGACTTGGATCTTTCGATTTAATGTATTCCTCCTTAAAAAGAGACTTATTAACCCATTCATGCAGTCCTGTAAATTCAACATTAAGAGTATTAAATTTGATTTGTTCTTCATTCAGAAATTGAACTCCATTAAAAACTACCCCTACTTCATAAATTGCATTGTATCCACCTACATCTTGATAAGTACCCTCTCTAAAAAAAGAATTGAAGAGTGTTATTTGTTTATTTAATGGATCAGTGCTTGATATTACGTCTCCTATAATAATTTTAGGAGCTCGTCCTAAGACACCTAATGAATAAGGTCTTTCTGAATTTTTAATGGATTCATCATCTATAACATCTAGAGTTGTCTTCATGTAAGGTATTACTCTTAAAGTGCCCATTAGTCTTTTCTCAGTGTTATTGGGTACCCACCATTTGCCCTTGGCAACTAATTCCTTCAAATTTTGCCCTCCATCTTAGAGTATTAGAGCTAAGAAATGGGCAATGAATTTAAATTTTAAGGTTTTTTTATGAAAATCTTCAAGATTCTATGATAAAAAAAAACTCTCACTTTATGTTCTATAGGTTTATTCAGGCAAATTATGAAGTGCTGAAACGAATTTTAATATCCGTTCCTCATCTACAGAGCTTTGACTAAGGGTTTGCCTTATAAACATGGTCATATGAATCGTCTGATGCCACTCAACCTCCGTCATTCGCGGATAGGTTGCCCGGAGTGAATCAAATTTCTGATGCTTCTGATTATCTCTCATGGTACGAACCAATTGGAGTAATAATCCCTCGTCTCCTGCGTTTTTCTTTATGAAACTTTTAATGGCACTTGCAAAACAAAATAATTCTCCCAAGATTGGATTATATGTGTGAATTGGTTCTTCAACCAAAGAAACCATTGATAGAGTCGTCCTTTCCGCGTTTGACTGGGGGGGTCTGAACCCTTCCCGCCTCTTTTAATCGCTTTACTTGCATACTTCTCCGTTCTTCGCAATGATTTTTAATAGTTCAGCGTCCTTCACCATTAGCGGGCGACCTCTCTTGGATTTCTGTTTTTTAGTCGCCTTCATGTTGATTAACCTCCAATTTGACTTTCAAGTGCAAAATTGTCTGGGTAAAATTTCCTCTATTTAAGTGTTCTCCCAATTTTTGAACCCTCAAGATTTTTTGAACTTGTTACTCTCGAATTATTGAACTCGTCAAATCGAATTATTGAACCCGTTATTTATTTTTGAACTCGACAAATCGAATTGTTGAACTCATCGCTAGTTTTTGAATCCGTCAAATTTGAATATTTGAACCTGTCAAATCGAGTTTTAAACCCGTTGAATCCGACTAAAATCAAACAAAATCTAAAAATCATAAACCATTACAAATATTTGTGATGTCCTAGAATGAAAAATGAGTTAAAGAGCGCTTGGAACTTCTCATAATCATAGAACTATAATCTTAATCAATTTTTTTGTAATTTCAATCCAGCAGTTAATTTCATAAAACTTGCATACATTTTTAAATAAGAATTTTTCATAATTATCCTTGATGATCGTAGCAGAATCGTCTGAGAGGATTATTCTGTAAAAATCAGTAAACTGTCGTTAAACCTCCGTTTCACATTTTACCCTTATATGTTTCTACTCCACCTATAACTAGGAGTTTGGAAAGAAAAGCGAATGGAAAAGATAATGCTAGCTGAATTATCCTATTTAAAGTAAGTCTCCATCTTTTCCAAGATATTTTTTACCTTCATTTGAGTCTCAGTTCTATAATAACCAGAGGCCTCTTCAATTGCTTTGAAAAAAGCAATAAAATCATTAATATACTCTGTAATTAAAATAGTCTCTATGTTGTTCCTTTGACATTTTTTTAGATTCATTTTATCCTGTTTTAATAACTTTTCAGAATATATTGCAATAGAATTATGAGGATTACCAATTCTTGAATAACGAAAGAAATTATCTATATCATCCTTTATTATAAAAGGTTCATACACAATTCTTCTATTCTTTTGGTGCAAAATATAGGGAATAAGTTCAAATAATTCAGATTCTCCTATAAACAAGATTCGGTTTTTAAAGAAGGGTTTCCTTAAAAAACTCCAAATCGTATCATAAAAAACATTTTCTGAAAAATGCAGGTCAGAAAAGTTATACTCGATTTTTTCTATAGGAAGCTCAAAATACCGAGTTGTATCTTGCTGAAGTATTTGAGCCAATAAATGGGCAATATTCATTGATAAATAATAACGATCTCCGTGTGAAATTCCATTAATAAAGACTTTATTTTTCAATAAATCATTATTAGTATGAGTTTGAAATAATTGATACCACCAAAACGTGAGTGGGTATCCCCCATCTACTTGGATCTTTATCATATTATTCTCTCCCTTTAGAAAATTCAACATTCTTGAATTACTACAAATCTGATTACAAATAAATAAATATGCAAATGATTTTACACAAAATTCTGGTAAAAACGCATAATTTCGATAATGTTGAAGTTGGGATATAAAATCTGCTAAGTGCCTCTCACTTATTTTTTTGAATGATTTTATAAAATAGTCTCTCTCTTTAAACAAAATTCGTGCTTGGTGCTTAAAAACGTCATTATAGATTTTGGTCTTTTCCAAAGATGTTAGCTTATAAAAAGTGACATCAATTAGATCATTATCCATTAATTTTCGTGCTAATCTGATTTTAGTTTTTATATCCCATCCTCTAATATCCTGTTTTTTTAATAGGAAGTTATTTGATTCTTTGAGATTGTGAATAAAAAGATCTAGCTCGTTCAATTCATTAAATTCGACTTGGGTAAAAATGATAAATGGATCTTGAATTGTACCACTCTCATCAAATCCGATGATTTTAACATTCTTAGCCAAAGGTTTTGAGCTTTCATACATTTTTTATACCACATTTAAATTTTAATTTAGTTGATTAACAATAATTGTGATTTTTGATTATTTAAGGTTTTTAAGTTTATAGGGGTTAATATGAGAAACGAATAACACTTGAAATCGTTAATAGGATGTTCTAATTTACGAAATAAAACTAAATCTAGTACAAGAATCATCGATAATTATAGTGAACCGCGTAACAAGTGAGATGAAATTAACAACTTTATTAAAACTCTCTGAATTTCATAGTGTTATTAGGTATTTTAGGGCGCTCATTCTTCAGAGCTAAATATCGCAATCCTTTTCTTAATCCAGATTGAAGAGCTGTTTCTATCTGTTCCTTTTCCGCATAATCTTGGAGCATTTCCAAATTATTCAAGATAGTATTTGAGATGTCATCAATTTCCTTCCAAGTGAAATACAATTGTAATTCAGTTAGGAAATCTTCCCACGTCTGAGTAATAATCCAAGGGTGGAGTGGGGGGAAGGGGTAGAAAAGAGGGAGAAGGGCATTGGATAAAGTTTCGACATCAGCTTCTTGAAATTCTTCCTTAGATAATGCTTGAATTCTTTTTGTGTCTTGCTCTCCTACTGTTTTAAGATCGTCCCTCAATCTCCAAAGGTATCTAAGAAGCTGGTTAAATTCAAAGAATTGAAGTGTCAATTTCTGTAGGAACTTTTCAAAGGATGATACGTCTGAATGAACGCGATTAAAGTACATTCCATGCCCCTCTTGACGTGTATCCCCCCCATACTGTTCTAAAACCTGTAAATTGACTTTACTATTATAGATTGAATAATTCCCGTTGGGCCATAAAATGAGGTCAAAAGATCGGTTGGGTTTGAGTTGCTCCAGATAAGCTTGTAAATTCTGAATATTCCCCGCATTGGGCTTGAATTGGCAGACCAGATACTTCATGCGATAGATAGTCTCCCGGATATAAGGCAATCGGTCAAGTTTTCTTTCTAATTCGGCAAATTCATTAAGGATAGGGGGAGTAGGAACGGTGAAGTCAATGGTTTCTTGGAGGGTTTCACTAAAATCGGATAGATGTACCTCGTCAGGCGATTTCATGGCAGGGCGCGTAATTTTGACCACGTTCGGAGCTTCGAGAATGGTTCCCGAGTCATTAAACTGTTGAATCAAATGCACCCGTCTACGGGTCGATCTTACAAAAATCTTGCTCTTGATCGCACCACGCACGCGAAGGGGAAGGCGGGGGTGAATCAACTGATCTTCAGGATCGAAGAGGGTAGAATTTCTTGTGATAAGTAAGGATGTATCAGTACCGTGTATTATTTGTTGCAAGTCATTGATGAATCGGTGTTGAAGATCACCTAATTTACTCCAAAACAAGTAGGGGCGAATAGTTTGCTCGGCTAGATGCTCTTCGAGGAGGTTAAAGACCGAGGGGAGGATGATGAGGCAGATGTTCAATAGCTTGATAAGAGTTCGGAGGTGATTTTTGAGAAAAGAGTCTAGTGTCCGAAAATCCTTAATTTGGGTGAAATGTAATGCGGTCTGCAAGGAAGAGAGGGGAATTCCAAAACGGAGGAGGTGTTTGAATTGCAGGGTGTGATTGGTTGTATCAATATAGAGAATGGTAGGGGGTGGCATGAAATTGTCGGGGGGATGGTGCGTGAGATAGGTATGGATGAGATAATGAAGCAGGGAGGTGATTGTGAATCGATCCCGCCAGTGGGTGTAAAGGATGGAAACTTGGTTACGGGGAAGCGTGAAAGTTTGCTTCTCTGAAAAGGGAAAGGAAATTGGGGGGAGAACCTCTTTCTCTTCGTCAAGATCTCTTAATATTCCATCAATGAATCCGATGGGGATCTCATAGGTGATCTGGTTTCGTATTTCATACCGCCACCAATAATATTTTGAAGTGGGGAGGGTTGCTACATTCAGGGGATCATCTGGAAGAAGGTCGGCGGGGTTCTCCGTAAGTACGCTCTTCGAAATCCACTCTATGACCTTATCTAACGGGCGATACCGATAGAGGTATAAACTCAATGGCG
Organism: Candidatus Helarchaeota archaeon; assembly: GCA_016840125.1. The sequence continues at coordinate 14,467 of JAEOSY010000627.1, forward strand.
GGGGTCCCGTCCTAAGTGTGAGAGAGTAGACGCGTTGACGGGGGGTATAGATGGGGCCGGTGTAAGGGTGGGCATGAATGCCCTGATCCAGTAAAAGCCCGGAGACTCGCACTTGCTTGTTATAAGATCGCACGCTTAAGGTATGGTCGTGCCAGTAGCACACAACGGCATCGGGAAGATGGGGGGTGTAGTGGCGAAGGATCTCTCTGACGCGCGCAATGGGGAAGGACTGGCGGAATACGAGGAGGGCGAAGGTTTGCCCCGTGCTGGTGTTGTGGAGCGATCCATGTATGAGGGGGTCACTTAAAGGTTTCTTTTTAGGTTCATCGAGTGCGGGAGTGGGCGGCGGTTGCCGGAGCTGGCAGAGATGCTTAAAGAAGCGCGTCCAATTCTTACGGCGGCGTTGCCTTCGCGCCCAGTACGCCAAGAACCAAGCATACCAATTTTGGAGGTAATCAGAATCAGCAGGATACTTTAACCCTCCCGTAGATCGGACAACCAGCTTGGAATACAATTGAATGAGGTGTTTATGTCTTTTTGAAATCTCCGCAGGATCAAAGTCGCGTTTGAGCTCGTGCCAAAGAATCCGCCACGCATCGGTTTGAGTGTCATGATGGACATGTACCCCTACCTGTTGCTGTAAGATGGTTGGGGGGACGTTGGGATGGGCGTGGTGGTCGTACCAGTGCCATATGAGCAAGTCATCAAAGCCTCCCACTTGTTCCAGGTATTTCCGTTTGATGTTCCGGTAGACTTGCAGATCCTCTTGGATGGCAAAATCCGCGACGACGACTATATTCTGTGCTTCGTCGGTGAGTAATCGAGGGACTTGCTCTGTTAAGACTTTTTTCAAATAGAGCTGGTGGTGCGGATGGTTCTCTGCCACGATAACATGCACATTCGGCATGTGCTTGTAATATTTAATCATTAACAGGAGTGCGGAATTAAACCCATCCCGATCCCGATGTGTCACGATAATGACATTTTTCGGTAGACTGCGTACTTGCTCTTGCAGAGTGGTAGACACATCGGTCACTGTAGGCACGCGGAGCTTTGGGCGATAGGGAGCTGATGGAACTCTATAATCGGCAATTTGCTGAATCCGGTAGTAATACCCTTTTACCTTTTGCATATTGTCAACATTTCCAAACGCAATGAAGGGGGTGTGATTCTCCGAAACACCAAGTAGGAACTTTGCGAAATCCTGTGCTTCTTGGTGCATAATCTGTGTGAGAGAAAGTTCTTTCGGTTTGAATTCATTTTTTCGTTGGTAGAGGAATTTACGCACAGAAACCCGCCGGAAGAGTGCAGAAAGTCTGTTTTTACCTCTCTTTGTGAGGAAATAGACCCGGCGATTCCACTCATCTTGATCCGACTCAAAATCCGCGAGCGTAATTTCCCCCCGACGAATGGCTAAGAGGAGTTGATGGCGGAAGGGGGGGCGGTAGGCATCCATGAAATCAAAGAGGAATTCTCGATTGCGTTTTGTCTCTACTCTACGAGTAATTTGCCGGGGGGTTTGTGCGTCTTTTGGTTTATGGCGGCGTTTATGCAGGAGTCCCGCACCGGGGTAGTATTTGGAGAACCCTGCCTGCCCCAATGCCTCCGCTACTTCCTTCTGTAGCAGAAAGTAGAGATAATTCAGGGCTGCGTTGTACCGATCAAATGCCTTCGCACCGTAGTATAACGGGGTGCGAACATAGCGATGGCTTTGCCGACCCAGAAAGCGATATTTGCTGGGGAGGGCGTGCTTGATACCTAACCAAATGGCACTCTCCGCGTTCCCCTCTTGGGAACGTAACTTGTTGATGTAGTGAATGTAATCAATATCTTCCTGATTTTGATCTTCCAGTGCTTGCAGCTCCCGAATGGCAAAAAAGGAGAGGGTTACATGGTCGAGTTGCTTATAAACTAAATCCTGTATCGCTTTTGAGGGGAGGGAACTAGAGCTTATCAGGTCTTTCAGTTCATACGTGTAGAAAATGTTCGATTGCATCTTCGCCAGTATGAATTCATGCGCTTTCTCCGTCAATTCCTTCCCCTGTAAGGTCCATAGAGCCTCGCGTAACGCTTTCGCTCGTTCATCTTCGTCCTGAGCTGCTTGAATCTGTTGCTCAGATCGGGGGTGAATGGGAATTTGATGCGCCTTCAGGATCGCCCGCCCGGATTCGATTTCCCCTCCGGCGAGGATAATATCAAGGATTTCATCGAAAAAATAGGTTTTGCGGTATTGATGATTGTAGTAGGTTTTCGCAAGGGGTAAATGGGATTTTTCCGTCTGAGTGACATACAATGTCCAGTCCTTTGGTAAAAAGATGGAACGGGGGGTCGGATCAAGCGTAATAAAAGGCAACCCTTGTGCGTCCGTATCAAATTTCTCATCGGGGATGGTGGTATACAGTTGTCCGACGTACCGCCCTTGCCGAGTGCGCCACAGTAAAATATTACAGTGCATACATTTCCGTAAGCGTTGGAGCGTCGGGATTTGTACCGTCCCCACCTTGCCGCATTGGGGGCATTTCACTTGTCCGTCAAGGACTTCGAAATCAGGGATCGAAATGCGACTCTCTAAGGTGTGCCGGAATTCATCACAGGCGGGATCTTGCCCAATCCGTTCCACCTTCCCCTTCGTGCATTGCTTTCGTCGTGCGCGTTCCGACGTTCTAATGGTGGGGTCCTCTTTAAAAAAGACACACTCCTGACAGCGATCCTCTGTAGGGGGTAGGGGTACATACTCAAAATGCCAGTAGCGTTCAAGGGGTCTCTTCCTCTTCGGGGAGTACTCCTTGCGTTTAATCACATCTCCCTGAAGGGTGCGGTTGAGGGCGGCATAGATCGAGCTGACCGAGGCCGAGAGGTGATGGATTTCTTTTTTGGCAAAATATTGGGTGAGTTCGCTTTGGATCTCCTTGATGGTTGCACCCTTTCCTTTTCTTTTCCGTAAGATCTTTAAAATTGGGGTGCGATAATGAGAAACTGGGGTGAAAGAGGAGTGAGGGCGATTGAGAGGTTTCCGAATCCCGCACTCATCGGGTGATTGGAAGCGTTGGATCATCCGAGCGAGGCGGGGGGGCATAACTTTTTCATGTTCGAGAGCTTTTTTTGGGGAAATGGAATAGTATTGAATTTTTTTCCTTTTCTTCGCCCAAGTATGGAGCTTACTCCCCCTATAAATAGAATGAAAGCTGCTGGCGAGCCAAATCCCGACCCGACGAAGCACCTGTTCATCCCCCTCTGTTATCCCCTCCTTCTTTCGCAATAGTTTATTTTGGAGGAGTTTTTTGGCATGGTAGCGTTTCAAGAACCTCTTGATGGCGACCAACGGGACGGGGAGGCTCACCCACCGGGTTATTTCTCCAATGAGAAATTTACTGTAATGCAAATTAAATTGTTTATTACTGACCATTGGATTCTCTGCAAGTGGCGGACTCCCCTTTAATCCTCTGAATACGTTAGAAAGTGCAAAAAACAAAGAACTACATTGAAGAACTGCGTCCCAACTCTGGAAAAATTGAATTCCGCGAAGTGCCGCGTTGAGATCAAGCCCACTCGTCACAATGGCGTTGCCCAGATGGGTAAGACCATACTTTCCCTTCTGTTCTCGAATCAGTTCGTTCTCCAGTAAATCGGTTAGGATGGATTCAAAATTATACCGTTCTAATTCATCATCATTGAAATGAATGTTTTGATACCGTTCCAAATATGATACTAGTCGCTTTTTTGAGAACTGATGTCGGAACAGGGTTTCCAACATCAACCGAGGTAAATGACGGGGGCGCACCCGCGGCGGAGCCATTTCCAAGTGAAATCCTAAGATTTTTTTATAATCATCATTGACTCTCACTTTGGTCTCATAGAACCAATCTCGCGGAAAGTAATCCCACCCCGGAAAATGATAAGACCCTAAATCTATGTGTGCG
>JAEOSY010000628.1 GCA_016840125.1 Candidatus Helarchaeota archaeon
ATATTTCAGTTACTATTCTAGAGAAAAAAGCCAAAGAGGATTTGGGGCATGACTGGTGTGATGGGGTCGACATTAAAAGCATACAGGGTTATGATTTTGCGAAATATATCCCGATAATAGGGGAGTCTGCGCCCGCTAACTTTTACTCTCCAGATGGTTCTGCAAAGTTGGCGGTCCCAATGTCTGGGAGAGTAGATGCAGATCGTCTTGTACTGGCAAAAACTCTTGTTGAAGCTATTGAAAAACAATCAAATATTCAACTTCTGGAGAATGCAACTGTGATCGACCCGATCCTCGAAGGAGAAGCTCTTGTTGGAGTTAAACTCGAACTTAAGGGTCAAGAACAAGTATTGCGAGCGAAGCTAGTTGTAGATGCCTCAGGTGTGGCTGCAGTCCTAAGAAAGAAATTGAGTGAAATATATCAATTTGAGAGAGATTTGGAACCTTTCGATACCTTTCTTACGTTTCGTAAATATATTAAACGCCCTGATAATTATGAGAAGAAAGAGCACAAAATATATTTTGGGAGGAACAACGGAGTTTCATGGATAAATACTGAAGTATCGGATTTAATTGAACTTTTCGCAGGGTTGCCTAACTTTCCTAACCAAAAGTCACCCAAGCAATTAGTTGAACAGCTTGAAGCTGATTTAAAAGAAGAAGTTGGGGAAGATTTAGATTTAAAGCCAATAAGAGCGGATTATGGATGGAGTATTCCAACTCGCAGATGTTTAGATAACTTTTGTGAAAGAAATTTTCTAGTATTGGGAGATGCCGCTTGTCAAGTAGAACCAATCAATGGGTATGGTATCGCCAGTAGCATGTTGGCAGGATATCTTGCTGCAAACCAGGTAAACACACTTCTTGAAAGTGGGGCAGAATTTACAATAGAATCGTTATGGCCTTATAATTATGAATGGATTATGCGTTTGGGTGCCCAATATGCTGGGATTGATATCCTTCGCTTGTTTCTCATAAGCAAAGATGAAAGTGATTATAATTTCCTGATTACTCATAAAATAATCACCGAGGACGAATTGACTAAGGGCATGTTAGGTGAAAAGATACGAGTTAGCCTTACAGAACTCCTGAGAAAGTTGTTTCATGGTATCACCAGATTAGGGCTCTTGCTTGGTTTGAATTCCGCCATTAGAGATGCGGACAAAATGAAAGAGATCTACCTGAATTACCCAAAACAGTTCGATGCTCAAAAGTTTGAGATATGGCAGAGAGAAAGGGATAGAATTGCAAACAAATATTACCGAAAACTCAGAATGAAAGTAAGAAAACTAAGTAGGCTAGTTAATACCTCAAAGTGAGGATGCAATCAGGTCGTCATCTCCCACAAAGTGGGATCAGACTTGATGCGAGGAGGTAGTGTCGAGTTTAGTTATCTTAAAAGTCTTCAAATACTTCTTTTGCGATTTTCATGATTAAAAGGGCTTTTTGGAGGTTTTTATTCCGAATCTGCATATGCACTAAGGCCTTTAAGGTATTATAAGCAGCAATATCATCATTCCGCTTCAAAGCACGAACTGCGTATTTCGATGCGCGATCTATTGCCCCATTAAAATCAGGATTTTTTTCCATATTCAAATCACCTTTCTGTAATTCTCAGTTTCATATCATATTCAAGGAAAATAAAATCACAGAATATCCTCGTACTATTTGAGACGTCGGAATTGACGATGACTATCCATTTTGGAACTTTAAAAAAAGGAAAAATATAATTGAAAGAGTAGATTTTCGAGCGTTTACTTTAGTTTCACCCAAATAGGGCCGATCCAAGAGAGATCGCCGTTGGTTTGGAGAACCCTCATATAGTAGACATCGGTTACATCAGAGTACACGGTTCCATTCCAGTTGGTAGAGGGAGGTGTAGCGAGGGAATATTCAGGCAGTGATTTATGGGCTGCTTCAGTGATTTGATATGTCCCACCTATTTCCACTCCGTGAGTATAATTCATGCCAGTAAGTGCCTCAGTATCATTGAATGTAAATCGATGAATCTGTGAATTCGGGGTGGTAGAGTTGATTTCAACGTTATTCCGAATGAGGGTTACATTTTGAAGAAGACTATTTCCATCGGCCGCAACAAATAATTCTATTTCTCGTGGGGAAGTGAGGGAGTTAATATATACAGTTGAATCATTTTCGCCTACAGAGACACCATTTATAGTGAAGTTGAGGATCGGGCGAGATACATGAGTCGTTCCAAGACATGCTCGGTTCTTTAACGCATCGAAGATACCTTCGCGAGTTAAATTTTCAGCATAAACACCGACTAAACCATTTTCGTATTCTTCCCCATATCGGAATCCCCCGATCAGTGCCATCATTGAATAGGGATATTGAAATCTGTTGTTCGCCTCGGTATGTAGGAGTGAATGTCCAATTCGTCCATCGTGGGAATCACCACCCGCTATAAATCCCATTTGATATCCCATGGAGAGCGCATCTTGGACATGAAATCCTGGAACTTGGGATTCTCCAGGTTCAATCGGTCTCAAACCGTTCATTTTTTCAGAACTGCCATGAGCACTATAAATCTCAACGAGGGGTACAAATTCCGGGTCATAATAAGACCAGTCATAATACATGCCAGCTGCGACATGGCTTGGATGGTGCGGAATTGTGATGACATCTGAGCCCGATTCATTTTTCCATTCCCTTAATGCATCCCAAAGTTTATCTTGTGTATAATATTCGGGATAGGATGAAGAAAATATTGGCCCATTTTCTCCCTTATAATAAACACATAAATGCCCATAGGCTTGTAGATGGGGTGTCCACTCAAAGGCAACGAGAGAGACGAATTTGTTTGGTTGATTCCAGCGGTTTGCCGCTGATTTTGAGAGGTCCCAAAGCATTTCTGCGCTAAATCTCGGTGCAGTTCCGAAATAATCGCTCCAATCATCATGAGTCGTTACTGCCGCAAAGTCTAAATAAGCAATCTCTTTAGCAAAACGCCAGACATCTTCTAGATATCCTGAACCATCGCAGAGCCCCGAATGACCGTGAATATCTCCCCAGTATAGTTTCAATTGAGGTTCTGTACTTTGTACAATAATGGGATTACTAAGGGTGCTATGACCTTTGTCATCACTCACATTGATGTAGTGGATACCTTCGACAGATATTGAGGCAATAAATGTATGACGGCCACAATCTTTTCCCAAAATTGAGGAGAGTTTATACCCAGGAACCAACCCCTGCTCAATCAATGCGCCTGTAAATTGGTAAGATGCGGGCGATGACCAAGAGCCTGAAAAGGGGTTTAAAGTCGTTAAATTATAGCTAATCAGATCGAACGATACAAGTCCTGTATAGATGGAGCTTAAGCGCTCCCATTCATCCCAGGCTTGCACATGAAATTCGAAATCCACCCCTTGTTGAACCGTAGAGGGGCCGTTCACCCACAAACTTTGACAGGAGTTGTTAAGAAGAGTGTTATAACTCATCATCTGCGGCTGGGTGGTCCACATATACATAGCAAATACTATCAGAAGTGAAATTGCTACTGATTTTATTTCTTTCTTCATTTTCTACCCTTAGAAACCTCTTAAATAAACCAAGAAATGAGAACGACTATAATTACGATTGCAATCATCAACACTCCATTGATTTGGGCACGACGATCACTTGAGAAAGCCAGATATCCCCCAAAGACGATGGATAAAAGATTGAAGAAGGGTATGGGGGACAGAACGAATCCCGCTACAGTGATGCCGATATTGGGATAGGGGAGATTTTCAAGGTGGGTTTTTAACGTGTGAGTTCGATCGATGAAATTACAAAGATCTGTAAAGGTTCGATTATATTCCGGCTCATTTTTTGGACCGGTCTTGAATAATTCGAGAGATCTTTTCGCACGTATGGAAATATTATGTAGTTCTTGGATTTTGAGTTTTCCATAAGCCGTTTTTCGAGTTTTCTCTTTCAAAATTAAATTTAAAAGTTCTAAGACTTCCGTGAGATCCCCTTTTAACATTTTAATTCGGTCTTTATTGATGTCCAACTTTACTTCGGCTAAAATTTCTAGGTTGTTTAGGATAAATTCGGCACTTGTTACAATTTCATCGAAAACTTTTTTCGATTCTGTGTCGAACAAGAGATTTTTTATTTTAGACATTTTGATCACTAAATTAGATACTTAAACAAGGTATTAAGAGTAGAAGTAATTTAATTTAACGATTAAAATTTTGTAGAAATGTCAATCTAAATGACGTTAAATGTGAGTTTTACGAAGTTCAAGGAACGTTTTCAAAACTTTAGGGGGTATTTTAAATGTGTAGATCAGTGATTACCGCGGTATTGGGTTGATAATCTCAAGGCTTTCAATTTTTTTGAAATCTTTTTCATTGTCTGTATAAATTTTGGAGATATTATTTTCCAACATAGATGCAACAATTACAGCGTCATTAGTTTTAATGTTATATTTTTTTGCAATAGAAAATCCATTCTGAATAGTAACTTTCGACACATTAAAGTAAGAAATTCTTTTTGATTTAAATAGATTTTCAACTCTATAGTTGGCCTCATCCACATTTATCAATTTTGCGAGTTTATAATGAGTTTCTAATGCGATTATTGTATTAAAACACAAATAAAGCTCACCCTTTAACCCCTTTTCGAGTATAGCTAAAGAATATTTATATTCAGGAAAATCCTCCACATTTGCAAATATGATGATATTTGAATCAATATAACTTAGCTCGACCATTGTTCATCTTCCATTTCATCTAAATCTTTACTAGAAATTTTTTTCCCTAGAATTACGGGGTTATGGATTGCTTTCCATAAAGGATCGGAGGTATAATCTTGGTCATTATGGTGAATTATTCGAATTCTAATAGTATTCTCATCATCAATCTCAAAGATCAAAGGTGTCGATTCGTCGATTCTCAATCGCTCTCTAATCTCCTTGGGAATCACTAATCGTCCTTTTTTATCAACTTGAATAACTGCCATTTTAATCCCACTAATATGATCCACAGACCACTTAAAAAGCCCACTAATTGGAGAAAAAATTAGTTGAATATTTTTTTGATTAAAACGCGACTGAATTTTTTACATTTTTTTAAAAAAAATAATTGACGTGAAATGCAAATTTTAGGACATTCAAATGAATTATTTCTACCTAAATAGAAAACCATATATTGAACTATTGTATAATTAAGTATATGACCCAAAAGACTATTTCCCTTCCTGAAGATGTTTATAAGAAATTAAAGGAGGAAAAGAAAGAGGATGAGTCTTTCGCTCAGTTAATTTTAAGACTACTTAAAAAAGAAGATACTAAAAGCCCGATAGAGCCATTAGCAGGTGTTTTTAAGAAAGAGGCAGATGAGTGGGCTGAGATTGAAAAGACCCTGTACTCTGATCGCCTTAGACAAAATGAAAGAGGCATTGACTCTATTGAGGAATGATTTATGCCGATTATTGATACAGATTTAATTATAAATTATCTGAGGAATCAATCTAATGCAGTTAAAATTATTTCTAACTTTAAAAAAGAAAAGAGGGCACTTAAAACGACTATTTTTAATGTAGCCGAGCTTTTTAAAGGAGCTTATTTATCATCAAATGTTGGGAAAAGTATTCGGGGAATCACTGATCTTCTGAAGCATTTTGAAATCTTAGAGTATACAATCGAAGATGCTCATAAATATGGGCAAATTTCTGCCTCCTTAAAAAAAGAAGGGCAGACTATTGGGGTTTTTGATGAATTAATCGCAAGTATTATTATTAGAAGTGAAGAGACATTAATAACTCGAAATATTAAACATTATTCCAGAATCCCTCGGATATCTCTTCAAAATTGGGATATATCTAAATAAAATGGGGATTCTGCAGAGTTGTATAAATCTAAATAAGGTAATGTATTCATCCAATAAAGGCTGTGGGAATTTTGGATAAGAGAAAGTATTACAGATATTTATTCATCATTGGGGCTATTTGGAACTGGATTGTTGCGATTTCGCTGTTTTCAGTATCGATATTCATGTTAGACTTTGTTACTACGCTTTTTGGGATGGCAGTACCCCCAAGCTTGATTTGGTTTCATGTGATTGTGGCTCTTATTTTTGTATTTGGAATTGGGTATTATATTGTTGGACGAGATCTCAGTAAAAACCACGGGTTAGTGCTGATTGGAGCATTGGAAAAGTTTTTGTTTTTCGTTATCCTCCTAATTTACTTCTTCTTGGGAGATATTAACATTTTAGTGCTGCTGCTGACTGGAGTGGACTTCATTTTTGGATGTCTGTTTGTCGAATTCTTAATTAATTATAATAAGGATTAGATATAGGGGATGAATTAGTATAACGATTAAACAAGATGCGGAATCCGCCCTTTCGCAAGGGAAAGGGATTATACAGCTTGCACCAAATTGGGTGCCACGAGTCTTTTGTGAACCTGGAAGAAGGATAAAGCTCCATCCAAACGATTATTATGCACTAGGCGGACCCCGTGGAGGATTGGATGAGCGCTGGTTTGTTTCCACCACGCCAGCAGATAATGGACCTCTTACGGCTCAAAATGAAGGTTTGAGTTTTGTAGTACTAAAGGAAGGCACAAAGACGAAACAAATTCTCTTCGGAGATGTTGTGACAGAGCTTAAAGGAGAATTAATCGGTGAGCGATTATGGAAACAATACCAAGCGTGGCCAATGTATTCCAAATTCTTTGATAATCAAGGACCCCTGCCTTTCCATCTCCATCAGCCAAACCAATTTGCGAAATTAATAGGGCGGACGTCAAAACATGAGGCGTATTATTTCTCACCGCAAATGAATAACCATGTAGGGGATTTTCCATATACTTTCTTTGGTTTTCAATCTGGAGTGACAAAAGATCAAGTACGGGAGTGTCTTGTGAATTTTTCAAAAGGCGATAATAAGATAACCAATCTTTCAAAAGCATACCGGCTGGAATTAGGTACCGGCTGGGATGTTCCACCTGGAGTTCTTCATGCACCGGGTACCCTCTGTACTTATGAGCCTCAGGAAGCTGCGGATATCCATGCAATGACCCAGTCAGTCGTTGCAGGTAAATTTATCGGTGAAGAGCATCTTTGGGCGCATATCCCTTCCGAAAAGAAAGGGGATGTAGATTTCTTCTTGGAAATCATTGATTGGGAGCTGAATATGGACCTCGATTTTGAAGCAAATCGATTGATGCGCCCCCGATATGTCAAGGATATTAATGAAATGCAAGAAGAAGGTTATATAGATAAATGGATCTGTTATAAAACCGATAAATTTAGTGCTAAAGAACTGACCATCTTACCAGGCAAAACTGTTACAATCACTGATAGCGCTGCATACGGATTGATCTTGGTTCAGGGGCATGGCATGATGAACAGCTGGAAGATTGAAACGCCACATTTGATTAGATATGGGCAATTAACGAATGACGAGTTCTTCGTCAGCGAAACCGCGGCAAAAGACGGAGTGGAGATTATCAATCAGTCAGACACAGAACCCATCGTTATGTTGAAACACTTTGGACCAAATAATCCTGACTTGCGACTTACCTAAATTATGTGTGCCTTTTATAGTGTTTTGTAAACAATACATCAGAAAAAAGATGTTAAAAGAATGTAAAGAGTGTCCTCATTACATCCATGTGATCCAAATTGGAAACATGGTCTTGCATCATTTCTGTAAAATTCACCAGCTTCCCTATGTATTTTTAAAAAATCATGGAAAGTTGAAGGATTGCCCACGTTTGTCTATGAACTCAAAGCCCAATCCTCAGAAAAGCCGGGTGTATTCAGGGTAACGAGAGGATATGTTCATATTTTGAATAGTTTAACTTTGTAACCGTTGAATAATGGCATGCCTGATAATTTATCTAATGTATCAGATCCCGTAAGATTGTTCACATTAGCGCCCGGATGGTCATTAGCTAAGGATAACTTTGGATTTTTGTGTCCCCAACCATGGGGATAGCAGATCACGCCGGGCATGATATCATCGGTGATTCTAACAGGTACCTGAATGGATCCGTTCTCATTTTCAAGAGCCACTAATTCAGCCTCAGTCAAATTCATCCGTTGCGCATCCTTGGTGTTTATCCAGAGTTTTGGTTCTTCCTTGTTCGGCCATAAGGATTCCGCATTATGAAGCCAGGAGTTCGAGGTTTTAAGCATTCGCCGACCGATCACAAAAAATTCGTTCGCCTGTAGTTTATATTTTGAGTTTTCATCAAGCCGTTCCTGAAGTTCTGCTTTACAAAGTTCAATCTCGTCCTTAATTTGAGGGAGCATAAGGGGGATTTTCTTGTTTTTTGTCTGTTGAAAGTTCTCGAGTACATTATATTCATTCTTACCCAGTACAATTGTCTTCTGTTTCATAATTTTTTTGAGGGTGAATGCGCTTGAGGAGAGATAGGGAAAATTTCCCTGTAGAACTTGTCCTATAAATAATAATAGCCTAACAAGTGTCGCTGGGTCGAATTTTTTCTTTACGAATCGAGACACTTTGATAATAGTATCAAATAAGGAATTTCCAAATGCAGTTAAGTTCATTATTCGTATTAAACTCAAGAGAATTTCCCATTCCGCTCTCGGACCTCTTTGATCGGGCGTAATAACTGCTTCCACATATTCAATATGGGGAAAGAGTTGGTAATTTAAATTGAATACCGCATGGAAATTGTTGTTTTCTAGGGGGGTTCTAGCGGGAAGAATGTAATCTGCAGCAGCTAATGCAGTTTCATTGATGTAAAAGTCAAGCATTACACAGAGGTCTAGTTTATCTAAGGCGTCCTTAAATTCAAGAGAATTAGGAGAGCTTCTAATAGGATTTCCTGCCGAGACAATCAGGGCCTTAATGTTATTGGCTAAAATTTCTTTTGCTAATGTTCCTAATGGAAGAGACCCCATTACTTCAGGGTAGTCACCAATGCGACTCCGTCGTTTATCGTAGGATCCCAGCCCTATAAAACCACCTAATTGCGTAACATTCACAATGTTTTTCCCAAATATTTTCCCGCCGGGTCGATCCAATTTCCCTGCAATTATGTTTATTACTTCAATAGCCCAAGCGTTGAGCGTGCTGAATGTGGAGCCACAGATACCCATACGTCCATAAAAAACTGCCCGTTTTGTCTTCACAAATTTACGGGCTAGTTGCGTAATTTTTTCGGCAGGAACCTTACAGATTTTTGCAGCAAGTTCAGGCGTGAAATCTTTGACAAGATCTTTTAATGCATCATAATTTATACAATGATGTTCTATAAAATTCTGGTCGGTTAGGTTTTCTTGGGTAATAATATTAATCATGGATAAAAGTAAAAATACATCTGTATTGGGTACAATTGGGACATAATGTTCGTCATCATTGGCAAAGAGCTGCGCCGTTTTATTTTTCCGTGGGTCAATAACGTAAATTTCCCCACCGCGTTCGACCATTTCTTTTAGCACTTTTTTCACATTAGAACAAACTGCCAAACTTAGATGTGCAACTACAGGATTCGACCCTATGACAAGAAAAAGATTAGTGTTTGGTAAATCAGGGATAGGCATGACTATGGGACTTCCATAGAGAAAATGTTGGGCAACGAAATGATTGTTGTTGTCTACGGAAGCTGCGTTATACATACTCTTACTACCTAAACCATCCATTAATCCTGTTGCAAATAAACTATGAGCATAATGGTGGAGGGAATTGGTGCCCATATAGTAGGCAATGGAGTGTGGAGAATGCTTTTCGCGGATTTTAGTTAATTTATCTGCGATTTCATGCAAAGCCTGTTTCCAAGAAATTGGGTGGAAATCATCATCGACACGTTTCAGGGGAGTCCGAACACGATCCTTGTCATTCGTAATAGATTCTAAGGCGATGCCTTTAGGACAAAAATATCCCCTGCTCAAAGGATGGTTTTTATCACCCTTCACAGATATGACTTTGTTATTTTTAACTTCAATGAGTAATCCACATCCTGAATTACACATGGGACAGGAAAATTCCTTAAATTCACTGGGAGCTGCTTTAGCCATTCGAATCATCCTTGTAAAGAGAATGTGATTTGAGGATAATTATTTTTTTATCGAAATTGGGATTGAAAAACCTTCGCCCATTGAATCTCACAGTATAAAAATGTTTTAATTAACCACTAACCTACACTTTGTTACAAAAGACAATATGAGGTTTAACGATTGAAAGAAAAAATATTAGAGTTAATAAGACAGAAGAATGTGAGAATTACATTTTTTATCGGGGCGGGAGTTTCGATGAGCGCCCCTTCATGTCTTCCCAGCTGGTGGCAGATTAATCATGCGATTTTAGATGCCTTCGCGGGGGAGTCAAACGCAACTATTTCAGATGGAAAGCATCTTGCAAGTTTGATCAAGAAGCGAGAAGAAGAGGGAAAGATTCCACCTGAGTTCGTTGCGGAAATTATCACGGGGCGTCTTGGAAAATCTTACTTCGATGTCCTTCAGGTATTAGAGGGGGAAACATCGAATAAAGCTCATTTATGGCTTGCCACTCTGGCAAAGGCTAATTTATTAACAGCAATAATCACAACAAATTTTGATACGTTAATCGAACGGGCATTTGAAATCTTGGGAGTGCCCTTGAAAGTGTTGGTCGACCCTCAAGATTATGAAAAAATTGATCTCAATAGTATTATTTCCTCAAATCCCGAAGATAGTCCCTGTTTATTATTGAAATTACATGGGACTGCTACGCGCCCTGATACGTGCATTGACACGTTAGCGCAGCGTAAACGTGGATTGAATCCAGCGATTGTAAAGCTAACAAATCATCTCGGAGCTCAAACGTTTTGGGTGGTATTAGGGTACTCAGGAGCCGATTTAGAAGCGGAACCTAATTATCTTGGTATTAGAGCTCGGGCGGATACCGATGCTCCAGGATTTGTGTGGCTTCAATATCAACACAGTAAACTTTTACCGGTGGTTGCTAATTTAAGGGAACTATACGGGGAAGATCGTGGAATAGTAGAGTATGGAGTATTACCGGATTGGTTAGATAATCTAAGTGAGGTGCTACCACCTGAAATTAAACCTCCAGAAATCAAAATAACAGCACCGGAAAGGATTCAAAAAATCAAGAAGGAATCCGCGGAAAAGGTTACTAATCATACAAATAAATGGGCAAAGGAACGAGGCCCCATATGGAGTACAATTCTTCTTTCAGATATTGCAATAAAAGCAGGATATTATGATGATTCACGAACAGCGCTTTCTAAATTAGTAAAATTAGAAAATGAGCTTGAATTGAGTTCTTTTGCTTTGGGAATTCTTTACCAAGAGTTAGGAGATGTAGCACAGCATTTCGGTGAAAATAAGGATGCATTAACCTATTATGAAAAGGCGACCGACTATTACAAAGACGCTGAAGAAATGAACGGTGTTTTTTCCGGTTTATTGAGTGTCGCCCAAATTCAAGAAAAATTTGGCAATTTCTCGGAAGCAGAGGAAAATTATCAAAAATATCTAAAATATTCACGGTCTATGAATGATTCCAGTAGAGTAGTCAATAGCCTCATTTCTCTTGGGGATTTTTATAGAGCAATAGGTAAATTTCAAAAGGCAACAGAAATTTATAATGAAGCCCTTCCCCTTGCTACTAAACTAGGATTAGAGATCCCTCGAGGATTAATTCTTTTAGGAATTTCATTAATTGAAAGTGAATTAGGTAATTTTCCGGATTCAGAGAAAAATGCTCTAGAAGCTAGTACAATTTTTGCTCGTCTTGGAGCTGAGGGTCACGTATCGGAAAGTTTCCGTCATCTTGCCGAAATATATTATAACCGTGGAAATATTCAAGAAGGGGCTCAATATCTGGAACAAGCAAGATTAAAAGCTAATATCGTAGGTGATAAACCTCGTAAACTCAAAGCAGATTATGTTCAGGGTTTATTTCTATTAAATCAAGGGCAAGGCTCCAATGCTGAAGAGATTTTTAGACGCATTGCCAAATCAGCAGAGGAATTAGGGCATAATGATTTATTAATCCACTTTTGGCAAAGTTTGGCGCGATCATTGCAAGAACAAAACAAATTAGAAGAGTCCTATAATGTTCTCCAAAAAGCACTAGAAACCGCTGAACAAGCGGGTTTAGAGGTGCAAGCAGCGGGATTGCGAAACAATCTAGGAATTATACTAGAACAAGCTGGAGAATTAAATGATGCACTGGAACAATACCAGAAAGCCAATGAGATTTTTAAACGTAGTGGACAATTAAAATCAATGGCGCAATCTCAAGGTAACATTGCAAATATTTATTTTCATTTACAGAATTTTGAAGACGCTAAAATATATTACGAAAAGGTTTTAGGAATATTTACTGAACTTCAAGATGTAGATGGAATTTTACGCATTCAAAATAACTTAGCAAACATTTTTGCTCAAGCAGGCCAATATAAACAAGCTAAGGATTCTTACCTTAAAGTAGTTAATCTCGCTGATGAAAATAAAGAATTTGGTATAAGAGATTCAGCCAAGATGGGTTATGCGGGTGTCTTTTACCAAGAGGAAAATTACTCTACCGCAATAGAAATTTATCAACAGGTTTTCGAATCAAGTACTGATAGAAAAGACTACATGTTAGCAGGAACGGCGATATTCTATGCAGGTCATACATATTTACAATTAGAAAATACACAAAAAGCCGTCAATGCCATCAAAAAAGCAATTTCTACATGGGAAATGCTTGAAGTTAAGCCTCAAGAAATAGAAGATGCCATTAATTTATTAGAATCACTTAAAAAAGAATAATTTAATATGGTTCAAATTGCATTTGGAACATATACCTCGTATAACACATTATCTCGAAATTTGTCTTTTTGGAGTAAATCAAAGAACTCTGCCTTAGTTAGTCGGAGGTCCTCTCTCTTTTCAAGTAGTGGGAGATATTTTTCGTTGCCAATAACATATGTTTCTGGTCCTAGTTCGAAATAGTATAATTTCTTGATTCGAGGATCATCAAATAGAGGTTGAGTAAAAGTTATGAAGCCGGGAACATCGGGTACTGTATGTGAAAATAAGATTAATCCATCAGTGTTACCTTTTTTCCCTTGAAATATTTCGTAAATTGCAGAACAAAGAGGACATTCCTTTTCGGACTTTCCAAGTTCTTTCGGATCAAACAAGGGGAGTTTCGCAGTCTCATCCCAACTGAGTCTAGATTCCTCTTGTTTGGATCTAGGTTCTAGAACTGATAGGAATCTAGTTTGGGCTTGTTCGATGAGTTTCGTTCTGTATTGGGGTTTCCAAGTCCCTTGTGCAAAAATTAAGAGGGCAAAATGTCCATAGTCGAACATAAATGATACATTACAATGATATATTATAAATCTCAATACGGTTTTTATAGGAAATGCTGATTAGCGTAAGCTCAGAAGAAGGAATTAATTTCTCCTAATATCCTCAAGAACGATTAAAGTTGAGTTAAATGAAAAAAGAGGAAAAATCTCAGGATCCCTTTCAAGATGACGCCCCCTGGCCGACTATGCGGGCAGATATAAGAAACTCGGGTTGTATGAAAAATCTTAAATGGGAGAATCCGGGGATTGCACCCAAAGCTATCCATTTCCGGACAGGGAATGCGATCTTTTCCACACCTATTATTGATTCAGAAGAGCGGGTTTTTGTTGGAAGCGCGGATCACAAATTCTATGCTTTTGATCCACATGAGGGAATGGAACTTTGGCATGAAGATGTGAATGAAATTGTTGATTCTGCAGGGTGTGTCGGCAAAGATGGCACCATCTATATCGGTGGGGGAGATGGGAAAGTTCATGCTTACGCGCCAGATGGAACTGAGAAATGGAACTATGACGTGCTTCATAATCGGCCAAGAAAGCTATTTACGTTTAGCACGAATTATTGGTATGAAGCTAACATCACTCTCGGGCCGGATGGTTTTCTATATGTAGCCAACGATGATTTCTTTTTATATAAGATGACTACAGATGGGAAGCCGATCTGGGCATATCGAACAGGGTTCCTCATCTGGAGTGTCCCATCGTTCGGTGAGGATGGAACAGTTTATATTGCAGGATTTGATCATATTCTATATGCGCTGGACATGGAGACGGGGCGGTTAAAATGGAAAACAAATTTACATGGTTCTCTGGTTGCATCACCAGCTGTTGGGGAAGATGGTACCATCTATCAAGGTGCCTATAGTGGTAGTATTTTTGCGCTCGACGGTGCAAATGGTAAGGTAAAGTGGGAAATAGATACTGGCGCCCATATCTATGCCTCAGCAGCTATCGCACCCGATAATGTCATTTATTTCGGTTCAACTAGTGGAACTTTTTATGCGGTTGAGGGTTCAACTGGTGAAATTAAATGGACATATTATATTGGTGATGCTATCCGAGCCTCCGCTTCGATCGGTCCCGATCCTGAAGAGAAAGATCCCTATATCATTTATTTCGGGGGAGGCGATGGGGTGATTTATGCAATAAATCCTAAGGGAAAGGTTCGCTGGTCGTATAATACCCTAGAGAAGGCACTCAATACGGATTATCCCAATATCAATGCATCCGTTGCCTTGGGACATAACGGACTGGCGGTGGCTTCATCAACTGGTGATGTGATATGGCTTTCTTATGATTATTACCAGAAGAAGGATGCCCCTGGGATAACACTAGGAGAGGAACTACTTACGAAAGAGGAGGGTGCTTTTTGGCATTATGTTACTCCTGGTGGAAAATTGCACCTTGCACCCTTAAAAGAAGAATCTCAAGTTATACAACCCACAAATATTATTAGTATACGGCTTCTTGTCCATGAAAACGGCAAAGTTTTTCCCGCTAATCTAGACCCGAGTTCAATAATCATCAAACCACAACCCAGCTTAAGTTATAGATTTGAAATTCAAAGCGATCAAAGCACTATCAATATTATTCCTAACGAAATTATGAAAGCGGAGACTGAAAACAAACTTCAAATCACAGCATCATATTCAGATCATAAAGGGGAAAGTGCATCCACCACAAGGACTATTCTGTTTAAGACACAAGCTATTCCTGGGGAAGCATCGATAATCTCTGGGAAGAATACAACATTTAAAATTATACACATGGCCCTTCCACAACCGAGAATCATTCCAAGTCTTAATCAAATTGGATTTGCAAGTTTAACAATTCCCTTTTCCATCGTCGAATCCTCCAAAGGAAAAAGTTTTGTCGCTTGGGCGGTACATAAGTTTGGCGAGGAAGGGGTTCCTCAAAAGCGGATCTCGTTGTATGCATTTTCAGGAAGTGTTGAAGTTGATTATTTTTTAATGTAATCGCGTTATTGTTTATTTGAAATAACTTCAT
>JAEOSY010000629.1 GCA_016840125.1 Candidatus Helarchaeota archaeon
ATCCGCCCGGTATTGATTCGGAATTTATGTATTCGCATGAAAGAAAAATTTGGGAAATTCTGCTACTATCTTTCCTATCCGCTGTCAAAAAATTTTGATACGAATGAAATCCCAGTTATTCAAGAGGCGATTCATACTTTTATCCTCCCCCAAACATCAAGCTCAAACCCTATGCTTTTCTTAAACATAGATATAATACCTGAATTTAAGAAACCTTCTTTAATAATTGGATATGAACAAACTGGACTTTATAACACATTAATGACTCGCCTTAGCAATTTATTTGGGAACTCAGTTGACATTTTTATGGATGATTGTGTTTTCAGCGGTGGATTGTTTTATAACAATCTAATTAACTGGACTGGACCAAGTAAATCGCGAGTCCTCAACATAGTCCTTTCAAATAACTTTGTATCCAACATAACTCTATTTCAAAATCTATTAGAATCTCTCATTACCTTTTCTTTAGGAGAAAAATAAAAATGAGTTGGGAATTTTCAAAGAAGCCAATCAAATTACCCTTTTCAATGGGGATTGAATTAGAAGTTCAAATGGTTACTAAAGACGGTCTATTTCTTTCCGGAGATGATATGGTCTTCCACATGCAGAAAATGGTGGAAGATTCCAACGAGGTTCTAACAAAGAGTTTTGAAGAGGGTTCCGTTCCAAAACTAATTGAAAATAAAATGGTCAGTTACCCTCGTGTAACGATGAATGAAGAAAAGGGAACAGTTCTTTCATTAAACTATAAGATAGGTGGAAAACCGGTTGATATTGAAATTTTTGGTCGTGATGGGAACGTTGCCTCAATTACATATATTCTCGAGGTCGTAACTCCGCCTTGTACACACTTGGATGAACTGGTATGGTGGTGCCAAAGACTACTATCAACTGCAGAACTGGTGACGCCTAAACAATTATTCATTATTTCAACTGGATTCTGTCCAATCCAGCGGGAATATTATAGAGGACTGAGTTTTGGTACTCATTTTCATATGGGTGGCTTCAAAGATGATAGGGAGAAATACAAAGTTTATAATATGATTAGGAACTTTTTACCCCATCTTACTGCTTTAACAGTTAATTCTCCCTTCATAAATGGAGCTCCGACTGATGAGGTTCGAATTATAGGGAATCGCTATGCGGCCCCCGGGTGTCTTCGATCTGTGCGTTTGAAAAGCAATGTATCTATGCTAAGTCGTTCCGATCCACGTGTTTACATCCCATATCTCCAACCCGAGCACGACTCAAACCACTTTTTAAATGCTATAGAAAAAGCTTCTTTAGAAGACGCCCGATTCCAAGACATCTGTCCCTTTACAGAATGGGGTACAATTGAGCTACGGATTTGTGATGCACAGCTCTCTCTGGCTCGAACAATTGGAGTTGCTCTTACTCTTCAAGCTCTTGCCCTTCTTGCTCGGAATATGAAAAGGGTTCCGGATGCTGGAGCGAAAACCCTGGTAACAAATAGAGATGCTGCAATTACGCGAGGACTTTTTGGCACTTTTCGGGGAGAGGACGCTCCTTTCCGGGAGATGATGACCGCAAATGCTAATTTCACTGAGCATTACTTGGGTGATTTCAAGAAAAACAAGCTTCATAATTATATGTTTGAAGCAGTTCAAAAAATGTTTATTTTACTTAAAGAAACGTTCAAAAAAGAGAAATTTCTGGAAACCTCCTTTCTCGATCCGCTATTAATCTCTGTATTTGGCAATGTTGAAGTTGCTAAATTTCCCTTTACAGAAGCTGAATATCAGCTCTATCTTTATCTTCAAAAAGAACAAAATATATATGAGGTCTTAAAAGAATTAATCATTTTAACCGCTAAATGTTGCGAAAATCCCACCTTTTCCCCCATTTCTGGAAAAGTAAATAAATGGTAAGGTTCCTATGATTGTCCTTCACATAAATACTGGCTCTCAGCAATTTACAAAGAACATCCTCCTGATCGATGCACATAGTCATCTAGGACGCGATGAGGATGGACTTCAAAATATGAATCCATTATCGACAGAGGGAACCATCAACTTCTATGCACAAGTAAGTAATGCACTTCGAGAAAAATTAGGAGAAAATTACAACTTCCAAATAACATTAAATAATCAGCTGTATCATTTCTCATTTGAATTTCGCCCCCATCCATTTATTCATACACTCTTTCAATCTATTTCCAGTGTCTGTAAATGTGGGAGTCATACAGAACTATATAACAAAATGTTAGGGAGTTGGGTTGTTGATCAGGGTGTAGTTTTTCCCTTTCAAGACGTTTTCCGTGATCGAAAACCTGAAGCCCTATATCGGGCATCTAATTTGAATGTTTCACGATTTACTACCAAATTTCCTTTCTCTATAAAACTAATTGGATATGCACGATGTAATCCTATGGAAGGAACAAAAGCAATTGAAGAAGTACGAAATGCTGTTGAAAACCTTGGCTTGAGGGGCTTAAAATTACATCCTCGTTCTGATTTATGGTTAGATAATATTACCGATCAAAAAGTTTCCAATGTTCTAATTCAAGCTGCCCGTTATTCAATACCAGTTATTTTTGATACGCGTGGGAAAGAATCAATCTTAGCAATTCATCAGCTAGTGAAGACTACTCGTGTAAATTTACGTAGAAAGCATCCCGAACTAGTTCCTCATTTAAAGGTTCTTATTGCTCACTGTGCAATGGGTTATATTGGTGACCCCGAGGTCTATGAAGCTATCAGCGACCCTCATACCTTCGGAGAAATTTCGATGCTACATGGGAAGGGTTCTGCTGAATTTTATCTGTCTTTTATGAAATGGTATAATGATAACCAGAAAAGCAAAAATGGAAAGCAGTGGTCAGAACACCTAATCTTTGGAACCGATTTTCCCTACTTTTCCGCAAAACACGCACGCGATAATATCGCCTTCCTACTTTCACAACAATTTATAGCAAATGGTGGCACAATAATCGATACCGAAAACATCCTAGGACTTAATATTTTGAAGACATTCACAGATTATAACCTTCCTGTAGTTCAGCAGGATGTATGTCAAGCAAACTATATACATTTCCCCATTTCAACCCCAACTTCAGATCAGAATATTGCTGCAATTATCCTTTCCCGACTTATCGAAGACAAAATTATTGATATCCCGAAAATCAGTTTCATGTTTTCAGAATCATATCAAAATTATCAAAATGAGGTGTTGATCCATACCCAATCTAATTCTGACTCTCAAAAAATAAAAAGAATCAAATTTCTCTATATGAATTTCATCAAGGGTCGATATCAACTCTTCTCTAACTTAATCCAAAATGAATTGTGGAATCCTCTCGGTTATAAATATTTTAATCCCCAAGATAAATCCTTTTTACTAAGAAATTTTCCTTTTAAATTCATGGATAATGTAAATATCCTTTATAATTCTTTCAAGAATCTCTACAAATAAGAAATTATGAAATAAAAAAAGAGATTTAAAGCTCAACTAACTCCGTTTTATTAGCCTGATTGATAGCTTCTTTTAACCTTTGTTGCCACGCATGAATCTTGTCTGTTTCATCAAAAACTTTGCGTTCCTGATATCCATAATCTGTGACTTCTTCAACAACATAATAATCAATATACTCATTCTCAATTTTGTGCCCTTGGTCACTGAGTGATTGTTTTCTTTTATAAATTGGTTGCACAGTTCGCCATTTCACTAAATTATCAGTTTTCTCTAATATTTCAATTTCTTTTGCTAGTTTTGGAATTGCTCGCGTTGCTCTCTCAAGTTTTGGTGCAATATCATTTTTCAGCACTAGGAGTTCAGGAATTGTGAGTTCTTTCTCTTGCCCATCAAAATCAATTAGTTTAGCTTTTGCTTTTTGATTTGTAAGTGAAATTCTGATAGCGAGCTCTTGATCTTCTTTGAGTAATTCTTGTATTTTATTATTACATTCTTCTATAGTATAGGTTCGCTGAAATTCTTTTTTAGTACCCGCAATCGGTTTAAATTTCTCATCACCCTCGATTGATTCGGTGTGGAATCGGAGAGTTTCTCGACCCGCTAATTCTAATCTTCGTATCCAAGTGTCAATTTGTGCCTCAATTTGTTTTCGACGCGAAAACGCGTCCCCTAAAGCTAGTGTAATTTTAATCACCACCAATATTTATAAGGAATCGGTGTCAGGAACAGGTTGTCAAGGGGAGAAGGGCCCCTCTCAGTCAAAGTACAAATATCTTATATTCATTTTTAGGCTATAGAATGACTTTCTGCTGATTACAACCCAACACGTCTGATGAAGGGACAGACCTTAATAGATTTTCTTTTTAATTTAATTATTATACTACCTTCAGATTTGATCCCATTCCTGACAAAATAAATCAAATTCTAGTGTTATTTAAATCTTTCATTAAAACAATCACAGAAAAAAGGAGCAGCTATGTTTTAGCAGTAATAAAAAATATTAATACTTGATCTTGAGAAAGTTTAAAATGGTCCCAATTCTCTAATTTGTTCCGTAAAATGCTTAACTACGTTCGCAAATTTCATTCCTTCAGCAGCGGAAACCCATTCGAGTCTCACACGTCGCGGATCGATCCCTAACATATCAATTATCTTCTCAGTCTTTTTGAAACGACTCTCAGCATACTCATTACCTGAAATATAATGACAATCTCCAATGTGACATCCACAAACTAATACTCCATCAGCCCCATCTTTAAACGCCTCAAGAATAAAGGAAGGTTGAACCCGCCCTGAACACATGATACGAATAACTCGGATGGTGGCGGGGTATTGAAAACGACTAACACCGGCCAGATCTGCTCCTGCATAGCCGCACCAGTTGCATAAGAAGGCTACAATCCTCGGATTAAATTCCTCCTTACTCATTTGCCACTTCCTCCTTCCAATCAATCTCTCCGAACAAATATGATTTAATCATTGAATTCAATTGGTCCGTTGTGAAATGCCGTGCCGTGATTGCTCCTACGGGACATTCAACAGAACAGGTTCCACAACCCTTGCACATGGCTTGAATAATTCGTGATTTTTCTTCAACTAGATTAACGTTCTCAAATTTCTTTTCGAATTTATACCGTTCAATGGCATTATAGGGACATACTTCTTCACAACGACCACATGCGATGCATTTAGATTCATCGATAACCATCGTGATGCCAGCGGTTACGATTTTTCCTTTGGCTAATAATGCGCAAGCCCGAGCTGCTGCACCAGTCGCCTGAGATACACATTCTTCGATGGGCTTCGGCCATTGGGCTGCGCCACAAAGGAAGACGCCATCTGTAGCAAAATCCAGAGGACGCAATTTAACATGAGCTTCCAGAAAGAATGGAGGAATGCCTCTCATTACAGGTACCTTTAAGAATTGGGAAATTTTCTCAACATCATTTGGTGGAACCATAGGTGTAGCTAACACCAGTAAATCCGCTTCAAGGCTTGTAGATGTACCGGTAAGGACATTAGGAAATTCTACTACTATTTTCCCACCTTTTTCCGAGACCACAGGGGGATTATGTAGCGAATACCGCGTAAAAAGAACGTGCTTCCTCACCTCTCTATAAAACTCTTCCGAAGATTTGCCCGCCATTTGAATATCACGATACAAAATCGTCACATTTACATCTGGATTTTGTTCCTTAAGCAAATGTGCATTTTTTATGGATACAAAACAACAAACTTTTGAACAATAGGTGAATTCCCCCTCTTCTTGTCGCGCATTTGCACATAATATCATTACAACGTCTTTAAAGTCTTTAACTGCCTTGTTTTTCAATTTATCTTCCAGTTCAAGTTGCGTAATTACTTTTGGGTTGGTTCCATAACCATAGAGCCCGCTTGGTTTTAGTTCATTAGCTCCTGTTGCAACTACCACCGCCCCTACCTTTATCTCATGTAATTCTTCGCCTTGAGCAATGGTAACCTCAAAATTCCCTACATACCCTCCAACTTCTGTTAATTCGGCATTAGTAAAGACCTTAATATTTTGATATTCATCAATTTGAGATCTTAATTCTTTCATTATTTCAGAGGCATCTTCGTTTGATGGGAAAACCTTATATAGCTTTCTTAAATTAC
>JAEOSY010000069.1 GCA_016840125.1 Candidatus Helarchaeota archaeon
AATTGTCCCCACACACGTGGGGGTGTACCGATAAGAAAAATGATCGAAGTAGGGGGAAGGAAATTGTCCCCACACACGTGGGGGTGTACCGTGGTGAAGCTTGATGGCGCAGTCCGTGAAAACATTGTCCCCACACACGTGGGGGTGTACCGGAATGAATGCTTTATTAGGCGATCCGAAATAATTGTCCCCACACACGTGGGGGTGTACCGTGTAAAAAGCCAGTAGATGAGGTAGTCTATGAATTGTCCCCACACACGTGGGGGTGTACCGATCAGAGTACAGGATTATATTTCACTCGAAATATTGTCCCCACACACGTGGGGGTGTACCGGCTTCGCCGCGCTTTCTAAGGACGCGCGAAGGATTGTCCCCACACACGTGGGGGTGTACCGTATTTATTAGGTCACATTTATATAGTCACAAAATTGTCCCCGGGCAAGCGAAGGACGGGGCATACTACGAGGAAAAGGCGGATGACGCGGGGGTCGGCGGGGACGAGCGGACCTTTTGGGAGGCTGACCACTCTGGTCCCTACGTGGTGATCGTGCGAGGGACGAGTGGGACAGGATCCTTCAGTTTACTGTTCACCGGCCCTGAATGGCAATATACAGGTACAGAGGTTCCTATGGAAACCTTTTTCGTTTTTATAGGCGTCGCTTTAGTGTATTTATTCTTCGTAAAAAGGAAAAAATAAATATTTTTTGTAAATAATTCGAGGAATAAAAGGAAAGAAAAATATCAATGATTAGATCTTTAGAGTATTCTATGAAAGTCAGTTTCAATAGTCCTAACTGGAAGTATCGCTGCGACCCGGATCATCTGGGCGAACACGAAAATTGGCATGATCCGGTGTTCATTAAACAGAATTGGGATCAGCTTCCTTCTGCTCAACTCCCAATCTGCTGGAACTGCATAATAGAGGACAAATCGCTTCCATATGACCGCTACGTTGGATATTTTTGGTTCTTTCATCAATTTTCTTTGGAAAAAATTGAAGATACGAAAGAATATTTTATTAGGTTTAACGGTGTCAATTACTATTGCAAAATTTGGATAAACGGGACTTATCTCGGGGATCACCAGGGTGGCTTCCTGCCGTTCCAAATAAAGATTCCTAATAAGATTCTAGAAAAGAAGACGAATATTATAGCAGTGGAAATCGAAAACTTTCGTAAATACGAACGTATTCCATCAATACATCAGGATTGGTTCTCATGGGGTGGAATTTATCGGGATATCGATCTAATCATCGTACCCCATGCACGTATCGAATGGTTTCATATTATCACACAGAAAATTACCTCAAATAGCGCGACCCTTCTTTTAAAGTATAAATTAACTGAAAAATCCGTAATTAAATGGAAGATTATGAAGGATTCAAATATTATCTCTGAGGGAAACGTTGAAACTCAAGAATTAATTGAGGATTTTGCTATAAACCTTTCAAATCCCGAATTATGGACTCCTGACTCCCCCACTCTATATACCTTTAAAGCCCAGATTGATGATAGAGGCGAAATTTTTTCTACAAAATTTGGCATTCGAACTGTCGAGGTTCGAAAACAGGGAATCTATCTTAATGGTAAATTGATCCGAATCAAAGGGGTGAGCCTTCATGAGGAGTTAATACCGTATGGAAGGGTAATCCCAGAAGCTGAACGTCTGAATGATATAAAAAATATGAAAAAGTTGGGTTTCAATACACTCAGAACCGCGCACTATTCCCATGACGAAAAACTAATGGATCTCGCTGATGAGGTGGGAATTTTAATTCTGGAAGAAATTCCTGTGTATTGGGCTAATGATTTTAAGAATCCAGATATAGTGAAACTGGCATTATCAATGGTAAAAGATCTCATCTTTCGTGATTTTAATCATCCTTCAGTTATCTTATGGAGTATGGGAAATGAAATCCCAATCGAACACAAAGCTTGTAAGCAATTCATGAACCAAATGATGCAGTATGCACGAAAACTAGATTCTTCTAGAATCGTGACATATGTGAGTATGCGTTGGGTAACAGACCCCTTACGGCGCAAGTCGGATTTACCCTGCGTTAATCTCTATTTTGGCTGGTATTTGTTCAGCGAAAGAAATCTGAATCGGTTCCTAGATCTTGTGCATGAAGCGACACCTTCACAACCCCTCCTCATAACTGAATTTGGAGCGGGTGCGCAGCGAGGGTTCCATTCAAAGGACTATCAGAAATTCTCGGAAGAGAAGCAAGCCTCTATCCTCTCCCACTCCATAGAAACCTTCAATGCGAAGGATTACATCGCAGGTTGGATCATTTGGATCTACCGTGACTTCCGATCTCCCATGAGAACTAATCAATACCAACAAGGTTTCAACAGAAAGGGTATTGTTTCTGATAAAAATCAACCTAAACTGATAACGAAAGTTCTTGAAAAAGTCCTGTGGAAAATCCCGAAAAAGAGAAAGGTGGGTGCTTTGGCAAAATTTTATTTTCTCTTATACCCTATTGAACTCTTTATTTTTGGGATCATATATGAAGTTTTCAAAGATCGCTTCTTGAAAGGACAATTTGAGCGATTTTATACCCGAAAACCTTTGAAATCCAACAAAAAAAAGTGAAAGCTAGGGTGTATTTTATTTTGTTAGGTCTAGCTTTTGAGTTAATAATTCATAATCTGGAGCTTCACGTAATGGATAATCGCCGGTAAGACAAGCTAAGCAGAGTTCATTTCTCGGCATTTTGGTTGCTTCAACTAGTCCGTCTAAGGTCTGATAGCCAAGAGTATCGACTCCAATGAACTCCCGTATCCCCTCTACGTTCATACGCGCTGCAATAAGATCTGCTTTATTTGGGAAATCTATTCCCATATAACACGCCGCAATAAGGGGGGGACAGCTTATTCGTAGATGAACTTTGTTAGCACCTGCATCTTTCAAGAGTTTAACAATGTTTCGACATGTAGTGCCCCGTACTATACTATCATCGACTAAAACAACATCTTTACCAGCTATTTGTGTTACTACAGGATTAAGTTTGAGGGAAACTGCATAATCTCGCAAGGATTGAGTGGGCATAATGAACGTCCGATGGACATAGCGGTTTTTCATGAGTCCCTCTCGTAATGGAATACCCGACTCTATCGAATATCCTGAAGCGGCGGTGCGTCCAGAATCTGGAATGGGGACTACAACATCCGCATTAATAAAATGGCTTTTTGCAAGGTTGCGCCCTAAATTTTCTCGCACATCATATACACAAATGCCATTAAAACGGGTATCAGGTCTGGCAAAATAAACGAATTCGAAAACGCAGAATCCATGCCGCTTTGCTTTTGGACCCATTACAAAGGAAATATTTCCATCCGTATCGATTTTTACGATTTCGCCCGGTGTGAAATTTTTAATTAGATGCCCTCGTAGAACGTCGACAGCAGTACTTTCAGAGGCGATCACATATTTTCCATCAGGAGTTTCACCAATACATAGTGGCTTGAATCCAATAGGATCTTTAAATCCATATAATTCACCTTTGTCATTTAGTAAGGTTACTGAATATGAGCCATCCAGAACTTTCATTGAAGCTTTTATACCTTCCAAGTAATCATTAGTTTCAAGGACATTCGCTGCAATTACATGAGCGAGGATTTCTGTATCTGTTGAGGAACTAAAAATATGCCCCATCTCTCGATATTCCTTCTTTAATTGAATAAAGTTCGTCAAAGTGCCATTCATAGCAAGTGCAAATTGCAAATAGGGCGACTTAAAAAGCAGGGGCTGGGCATTATCGATAGTACTCTGTCCGGCCGTGGAATACCGTACATGACCAATTCCTCGGTTTCCAAAAATTCCCTGAAGCGTGTGATTACTGAATACTTTATCTACAAGACCCATTCCACGGATTCCTTTCAATAATCCGCCTGCAAAAGTATAGATTCCTGCGCTTTCTTGACCCCGATGTTGCAACGATAAAAGGGTATGGAAAACATCACGCGCAATATGTTTGTTTTGATCTTTCGCAAAAATTCCTACAACACCACAAGCATCGTGGATTTTTCTTTCTAAACAACATTGTTTATTACAATTCATTTACAAAACTCCCATAATTTTTGGAATTGCTTCCATCCATATTTTTCGCATTTTTTCTAGTTCAACTTTAATTGTCCCATCCTTATAGGCAAGTTCCAGTACTGGATCCTCTGTTACTTTTCCAAGAATATGTATGGGGACTGAAAATTTTTGGGCGAGTTTCTTAATTTCTTCGACACTCGCCTCCTTACATGAAAGAATGAAACGTGAATGAGATTCTGAAAAGAGGAGCAAATCGAGCCGTAGCCCTTGTATTTTAATTGAATCCAAATCCACTTGAGCTCCTTTATTACCTTTTATACACATTTTAGCGAGGGCAATTGCTAATCCCCCTTTAGAACAGTCATGGGCGGCATTTATTAATTTATGATTTATTACTTCTAAAACACAACTTAATACATTCTTCTCGCGTGTTGGATCAGTTTGTGGTGCAATACCACCTTCAATTTGGTGAATAAAATGATAATATTCAGATCCACCAAGTTCTTCGAATGTATCTCCAAAAAGGATTATAAAGTCCCCACTCTGTTTAAAATCCATTGTAATGGCATTCTTTTGGTCAGACATTAGCCCTACAACCATTAAGACAGGCGAGGGTTTGACTGCCTTCTTAGTTACGGCATCTTCATTGTAGAAGCTTACATTTCCCCCTACACAGGGCAAGTCAAGAGCTTTACTCATATCTGCAATTCCGCGGACGCATTCCACAAACGTCCAGAACATCTCAGGGTCTTCGGGGTTACCAAAATTCAAGCAATCGACCATAGCGAGAGGTTTTGCCCCCGTGGTTACCACATTTCGGCAAGCCTCCGCGGTTGCCCCCGCACCTCCATGATAGGGATCTAAATATGCATGACGGGCGTTACAATCCGTAGCAACCGCAATTGCTTTTTTGGTGTTAAAAACACGTAACACCGCTGCATCTGCCTGACCCGGCTTTACTTGTGTTCGGACTCCTACCTCATGGTCATATTGATGATATACCCATCCCATATCGGCAATATTAGGTGATCCCAATAAGCGATAAATTATTTCGCTTATATCTTGAGGTATTTTGGGCGGCTCGACTTGTTTTAATCGCTCAATATATTCAGGCTTTCGGGTTTCTCGGTGATAGACTGGCACGTCATCCAAGATACTTGCGGGAAGTTCTCCGACCTGTTTTCCATCTTTTTTCATGTGGATATTGCCTGTATCCGTTACTCTACCGACAATTGCATAAGGTACCTCGAATTTTTTAAAGATATTTGCAATTGTTTCCACTCCCACAGGATCGACTGCAAACATCATCCGCTCTTGTGATTCCGACAACATAATTTCGTAAGGAATCATACCTGGTTCGCGGAGCATGATTTTATCTAGATTAACCTCAACACCAGTTCCCCCTCCACCTGCCAATTCGCTACAAACGCAAGTAAACCCTCCGCCGCCAAGATCCTTCAAACCATGTACATATTCAGATTTTAAAGCTTCCAAGGTGGCTTCAATGATTAACTTCTTGGTAAATGGGTCCCCAATTTGAACCGCAGGACGGTCTTCTTCAGATTTATCTGTAAGCACGCGCGATGCAAATGTAACACCACCGAGACCGTCTCTCCCTGTCGAACCCCCCATCAATATAAGAATATCCCCAACTTGGTTTGCCACACTACGTTTAATTTCGTCTTTTCGCCCTACTCCCACACAAGCAACATTAACCAAGCAATTTGCTTCGAAGCTCTCATCAAATTCAACCTCCCCCCCTACCGTTGGCACCCCAATGCAATTCCCATAATCGCCAATCCCTTTGACCACATACTCGAACAACCAGCGATTTTTCGAGTTTGTAATTATCGAACCAAACCGGAGCGGATCCAATAGCGCAATGGGGCGGGCACCCATGCATAGGATATCCCGAACTATTCCCCCAATACCTGTCGCAGCCCCATCATAAGGCACAATCGCTGAGGGATGATTATGTGATTCAATTTTGAAGGTGACGACTAGACCATCACCAATATCTATTACTCCTGCATCTTCACCTGGGCCGATCAAAACTTGTGGAGCTTCTGTGGGTAGCATCTTTAAATGAGGGCGCGAACTTTTATATGAGCAATGTTCACTCCACATGATATCAATCATACCGATTTCAACCATGTTCGGAGTGCGCCCTAGCATATTTTTCACTTTCTCAATCTCATCGGGCTTTAAATCCACCCTAACTCCAGAAACCATCGGCATTTTAGCGCCCCTCCAAAAATTGTTTTAAAGATTGGAAAATTTGAATTCCATCATCGCTTTTAGAAGGGCTAATCATTGGTTCACTTGCTCTTTCTGGATGTGGCATCAAACCCAATACATTTCGTTCTATGTTACAGATTCCTGCAATGTTTTCAAAAGCACCATTTGGGTTCGCTTCAGGTACAATTTCACCAGCTTCATCACAATAACGGAAAACGACTTGGTCATTTTCATTTAAATCCTTCAAATCTTTCTCATCATTGAAATAACGGCCTTCTCCATGAGCTATTGGGATGTTTATTACTGAACCTTTCTTAATACTACTTGTAAATGCTGAATTAATGGTCTCAGTTCGTATTTTGACCCATTTACAAATAAAAGTTAAACAATCGTTTTGAAGTAGAGCCCCCGGTAAAAGTTCAGACTCCACTAGGATTTGAAATCCATTACATATTCCAATTATTGGTTTTCCTTCTTTTACCATATCCTTTATCTTTTGCATTGCGGGGCTATATGCTGCGATTATCCCTGCTCTTAAATGATCGCCATAGGAGAATCCCCCTGGCAAAACCGCCGCATCATAATTGGAATCTTTAAAATAAGTGTGCCAAATTAAATCAGTTTCTATTTGCATAACATTTTTTAGCACATGAACTGTATCGAGATCGCAATTGCTTCCCGGAAACTGAATAACTGCGACTTTAATACCCATTCATTTAATCCTTCTTTCTATTTTTCTCCTTTTCCAGTTATAGTACAAATCGATGCTACAGGATTAAAGATCCGTAAATCATTAACTAGCTTAAATACAAGATCTTTTGCTTCCTTTTCGCCTGAAGCTTCCACTTTCATTCTAAAATACTTCCCTGATCTAACCGAAGTGATCATATCATACCCTCCCCGATTAATGAGATCCTTTTGTACGGTCTGTCCCTCGGGATCGCGTGCGGCAGGTTTATTTTCAATTACAATTTCAACCGTATATTCTGGCAAGTCCTCACCTAAAACTTGGGATCTTCCCCTATTATTTGTTTATATAAATTAATATAAATCTGCTTAACCTCATCCAAGGATCCACCTTTGCGATAGACATCTTTATCAAGAATCTTACCTGCTTCATCTTTTACCCACAGACGACAACTGTCGCCATTAATTTCATCACTTACTAAAAATTTACCTCCCGCATCACGGCCCACTTCGATTTTAAAATCAACCAAAGTAATACCCTTTGAAGCAAAGAACTCACCCATTGTTTTATTCAAATTAAGGGTGATTTCCCGGATTCTATCACATTCATCTCGTGTTGCTAACTTAAGAAATGCGAGATGCATATCATTTACCATCGGATCGTGCTTAGCATCATCCTTTAAGAAAAATTCAACAAATGGTGGATCTAATTTTTGACCAGCTTCTACAGGAAACCTGTGTAATAGATGACCCGCAGCGATATTGCGACAGACAATTTCGACAGGTACCATCGTAACCGTCCGTACGACCATATAATTGGGTGCAACATATTTTACAAAATGAGTTGGGACACCCGCGTTCTCCAATAGTTCAAATAATTTAGAGGAGATTGCGCAATTTAAATATCCTTTACCAGAGATAACATCATGTTTTAACCCATCTCCGGCAGTGATATCATCTTTAAATTCTAGTATGACTTGATTTGGATCCTCCGATTTATAAACAATCTTTGTCTTACCTTCTGCAAGTTTTTTCCCCAATTTCAATTTCTCTGTCATTTTTCAATACACTCTCAAAATGTTATGTATGTAGTGATATAGTCTTTTTGCATCTTTTTATGTCAGGACTTTTCCGTTTGATCTTCCAATTTTTATCTTTTATGTCGCTTTTTTCTCTAATAACACTCGTTTAATTTCTTCGTTCGCGCATTTAATGTATTCATATTGCTATAGGATACGTGGAGAAGGATATGCATATAAATTTTTTCAACAAATTTGTTAAAATATGCTTTATAAAAGGGAGAAATAGACATAAGGGTGTCTAATATTATACCATTAATTAATCAAAATTTTAATTTCTTTAATTTTACTTAAAGAATTTGAATATATTTAGTATTAAACCTACTAGGAAGGTTTACTTTCCGGTACATTTTTTTGAGGAAAAACAAACAAAATACTAATCATTCCTTAATAAAATTTGATGAAAATGTTTTCACTTGAAGAGTAGAAAGAAACGATGTGAGTAGATTTTG
>JAEOSY010000630.1 GCA_016840125.1 Candidatus Helarchaeota archaeon
TGTTATCAACCAAGATGCTATCAGTTGAAAAGGAACAACGAATACCCTGCTGGGAGTTGTTGTTGACAGTATTACTGGTTAGATTGTTGAAATTACTATCTGTCACACAGATTCCAGTACCCCAGATAGGATCTAGGTTAAAATTAGCAGTGTTATTAAACAAAGTATTGTTGTGTGACAAATCGGAGATATGTATTCCATAATAACCAACGCTATATTCTGCGATATTATTGATCAAAATATTGTCCTCACAGTTAGTTTTTATGAAAATTCCAGTTGTACCACTATTATTGATAAAATTGTCCGTTAGCAGATTATTGGTACAACCTGTCGATAAGGTAAGGCCCGCGTTTCCACTGTTTTTAATGGTGTTATTATGTATAGTCCCATTCGCCACATTGTACAGTTGAACCCCACGGTGCCCCGAATCGGTATCAAGAACCGTACAGTTTCTCAAAATGAAATGGGCGTTCGTATTTCGAATCTCAATCCCAATAGAACCAGTTCCACTCGCATTAATCCACAAATTTTCGATGATATAAGGATGTGTAATGTTCCCATATCCGCTTGTGGCATTTTGCCCTAACCAATAATTCCCAACTATGTAGATAGGGGAATCTGCTTTTGTTCTTAATTCCCAATTTGGCTCACTTTTCTGCACCGTATCCAGAAATTGATATATACTGCAGATTGACATCGTGATGAATGAAAACATGAAAAATATCAATAAAAATCCTGCAAGTTTTCGCATGTAATTCCTTCCGTTCTTCCCTGAATTCTAAATGCTAAAAGAAATTTATATATTAAAATTATTTCATCGAAGGATTATTTAAAGCTGAACAAATTCATCTTCTTAGTTATCTATAAGTTACTTTTTAGAACATTTATCAAGGGGAAGCGCTATATTTTTTTCCATGTCCGGCAAGGCAATTTCAAATGGGAAAACGTCCGTTGTCGATGAAGAGGAAATCTTCAAGACATTAAGCCATCGGATCAGGCGTGATATCATTAAAGTTGTTGGAAATGAAGATAAATTATCTTTTTCTGAGATTCAAAACAAGCTTGAATCCATCGACAGCCCAACCCTATCGTATCATCTGAAGAGCATGCAACCGTTATTGGAACAGGAGAAAAATAAGTATAAATTGTCTGAAATCGGGGACGCTTCGTTACTTCTTTTAACTAAGACCGATCAATCCATAAAAATCTCGAAATATAGGCGAAACTTTTTATACGCATATCTTGTCACGGTCGCTTGCTGGATAGCTGCTGAGACCATAATCCCCTTTATTATAGCTCCAAATGTAAATATGACGGCTTTTATAGGCTATTCTATTGTTATTAATGTCGTATCCGTGATTAACTGGATTGTTCTCTGGCAATTACAGAAACGCTATACGTAATTCGATACTGAATAGATTCCCGAAAAAAATTGTGCTTGAGAAAAAAACATAAAAAAAACATGGTAAAGGCTTTTTTACTAAACTTTTTTCCACTGCATTGTTCAAATTCTAGCATTTTATATATAGTGTATTGATGAAAAACTCGGTGAAAAAAATGAGTGGAATAATCGAAACCCAAAATTTGACGAAGAAATACAATGGTAATATAGTAGTTGACCACTTGAACTTTCAGGTAAAGAAGGGTGAGTTAGTGAGTTTGCTCGGTCCGAATGGTGCCGGGAAATCCACTACGATCAACATGTTGACAACCATCTTGAAGCCAGATGAGGGAACTGCTCGCATTAAAAAACATGATATAAGGAAAGACAAGATGCGTATTCGAGCAATCATTGGGGTAACTCCGCAAGAACTTGTTTTCTATGAGGAGCTATCTGCACGAGAAAATTTGATCTTTTTTGGGCAAATGCACGACATCCCGAAAGAAAAACTCCAAGTGGATGCAGAGCTCATTCTTGAAAAACTGGGATTAGCAGAGCGAAAAGATAAAGCTAAAAACTTTTCTGGTGGAATGAAACGACGGCTGAATATTGGTATAAATATGATCATGGATCCCGAAATTCTATTCTTGGACGAACCCACAGCGGGATTGGACCCCCAAGCTCGCCACGTTGTGTGGGATTACATTGAAGAAGTGAAAAAACAGGGTCGAACCATTATCCTCACCACCCATGATATGCATGAAGCTGACTTTCTGAGTGATCGGGTGATCATTCTCGATAATGGGAAAATTATTGCTGAAGGAACTCCCGAAGCCCTCAAGGAAAAATACAGCGAAAGAAACGTCTTAGAAATAAAATACAAAGATAATAGTAAATTAGAGGGTTTAAAAGAAAAGCTTAAACCTTTAGAATTCGTGAAAGAAATTCTTCTGAATCAGGATAAAAGTGCCTCTATCTTCTTCAGTGGTGGAATTATGAATTTTACTGAAATACTCAACCAAGATATTGTGACTGATGTAAAAGAGCTGGAGATGATGAACTTACGACAAAATACGCTAGAAGATGTATTCCTAAAATTAACCGGACGGAGGTTGCGTGAATGAGCGGATTAGATCAGATCTTGGCAATCGCAGTGAAGAACTTAAAACTAAAATTTCGAAATTGGCACACCTATCTCTACACGTTCGGCTTTCCCATAATGTTTACTCTTATCTTCTACTTTGCGTTAGGTCAGCCCTTTGATCCTGTCATTCCAGGAAAGGAAGATTGGGTGATCTTCGATTTTGGATTTGCAGGGATGCTCATCTACACGGCATCCTTTGGCACGATCAACGCCGCATCCGCGTTTTCGCATGAGAAATATCAGGGGACATTAGTACGTTTAGATACAACCCCCGTAGGAAGGGGCAAAATTTTCATCGGTACACTGATTTCTGAATCGGTAACCTTAGTAATTATGCTGGTTCTAATGTTTCTTTTAGGATATGGTGCTCTGGGGGTACATATGCATGAGCAAAATGTGGGATTACTTTTTATCGGATTTCTCATCATGTTCATTTTCGGATTGTCCACTGTGGGACTCGGCATTATTATTTCAGCGTATGCAAAAACCGAAGATGCTGCCATAGGTCTTGCGATGATGTACGTCCTTCCGATTACTTTCCTAAGTGGTGCAATGATGCCCTTGGAATCTAATCTCGTCTATGCCTTCCCCCCATTCTATGCCTTCCAAGCGTATAAACAAGTAGTTCTCCTCGGAGACAACTTCTGGACCACCAATTTAGCGTTCAACGACCCCTATAATAAAGGACTCGGATACACAAATATTCCACTCTGGGGCGCCTTCCTCATCATCATTGCGTTTCTGGTAGTTACTCTTATCGTTGGGATCCTCCTCTTCCAGCGGAAAACCCTCAAATAATTCCTTTTTTAAGCCGGAAAAATTCTGCCTTAAAAAAAACATGATCTGCAAAAGTAATCTTTTTCGACAAAAATAACGCGCCGAAAGATTTAAATCCCTCAAAAAAGAAACTATTTTTGTATGTCCGCGGAATCTACTAAAGAAGGGATCCAATTATTTTATGTTCGGTGGAGTTCCGAAGATCCCATGGTCTGTGCACGATGCGGAGCTCCTGTACGATACTTATATAACGACGGAGGAAGGACTGTCATTACTTTACATGGAAAAATTAAGCTTTATACGTGTTACTATTCTTGCACGGATAAAACTTGCGCGAACGCAAACCCTTTTACGCTGCCACACGAGATCGTTCTACCATATAAGCACTACGGGCTTGATGTGTGGCACTGGATCGTTACAAGCCATATTGAGTTCCATGACGCTTATAGCGCAATTGCGAAGCGCTTGAAAGCGTATTACACATTGCAGATTAGCCCAAATACCGTGAAGGCGATTATTGAGACCTTCTTGGTTGCGAATTCACAAGAAGCCGCGCAGGAGACAACCCGTGCTATCCGAGAGTCTGGGCGGATCTACCTTGCATTGGACGGGCAACGCCCCAATAATGGCGAGTCTGGGCTCTGGCTATTTATTGATACAATTACAAACCGTATTATCCATATGGAATATCTGAAGTCCGCCAGCTGGGACGTGTTGGCAGAAGTTTTTCAACTCATTAAGAAGAAGTATGATGTGCCCATCGAAGCAGTGGTTTCGGACCACCAACACAGCATTCTAAAAGCAGTCAAAGAAGCCTTACCTGGAGTTCCACACCAGCTCTGTCACTACCACTTTTTAAAGAATCTTCACCGCACTATCAATGCGTTAGATTCCCACCTACATGTGCAGCTCGCAGCTGCTGTTAATCAACTCTATATCCGGCATCTTAGTGATGACCGCATGGTTCTATTTCATGGACAGAAAACAAGCCTACGTGACTGGTTCGCCCCAATTGTACGCGACTTGTCCCGCTTGCTGAGGAGGCGAACGCGCGACTTTGATGTCTTCGCGGGGTTCAGCTTATATGAACAGCTCACTGAATATGTCAAGCTGTTGGACACCCTCTTGAAGGAGGTACAATCCATAACCTCTATCGTAAGCCTCGTTGCAAAGACGATCTTTAACCTAAAAAAGGCATTAAAACATCAGTCACCACTCCATACGAAACTTGAACTGTTAATCCCGTTGTTTCATGACGCTCGGCGACTCCTTGGTGCGAAATTTTCACCCAAAGCACCCTCCAAGCGCCCGCTAGATCGCTGGAGAACGCGATTACAAGAGCTCCACAAAAGCCTTACAGGGCATCCAATCGCGCAAAAACCTAAATACCAGCGGATGACCGCTCACTCTGCAATTGAAGACATCATAACTGAATGGGCTCGCCTTTATTCAACGCACCGTATGGGACTATTCTACTTTTTAAACTTGCCCGGGCTACCCCGAAGTAATGTAGCACTAGAAAAGATGTTTTCGCTTGAATTACATCATTTCCGCACTGCGTCTGGAAAATCGCAAGTCGGTAATTTAGCACGGGTCAAAGGAGGAGAGCTCTGCCTAGTCCTACAAAATTACAACCCCGACCTTATCATCCAAGTGCTTCTCGACCGTGACCGGGAACAGATTGAAGCAGGAATTCAGCAATTCCGACAGCGCCATGATCTTCAATCCAGCAGCTGGTTTACAGACCGCCCAAAAGCCCCGCTAATTAACCAAATGATTGAGCTCGCTCAGAAATCACGGGTACAGGTCTAATTCGTATCAAAGATTACTTTTGCGGATCATGAAAAAAAAAAAA
>JAEOSY010000631.1 GCA_016840125.1 Candidatus Helarchaeota archaeon
AGGGTCTTCCTTCTCGTCAATATCCACGGAAGGAGGAGGATCTGTTGAAGATTTTGCCATTAACTCCCCAAAATTGAGCGTATCTCCTCCTGTGGGCTCTCCTATCACCACGATATTTTGTAGATGGGGTAATTCTTCCCGAATCTCGTTAACTGCTTCCATGAACTGGGGATTCGTGATTAAAAGTTTGGCTTCGGAATTGTTTATAACGTATTGGATTTCACGTGGCTTAAAGTGGAAATTTACAGGCCCAAAAATGGCGCCGATCTTGGGTATCCCGAGGTACAAGTACACATACTCGAGCATATTTGGGAGAAGAACGCTGACGACATCTCCCTTCCGGATCCCCAAATCATACAATACATTTGCTACTTGGTTGGTCAACGCCTCAAATTGCGCGTATGTCACGGTTTCATCTTGCCAATACAAGAAAACCTTGTCTCGGAGCTCCTTGGCCCGTTGGTGAACTAATTCCCGTAAATTCATGGCTCTTCAACAAATAATGTACAAATCCTATTCTTATGGATTTGGGAGGATCTTGAGATGTGAATGGAGTCGGCGTATATCAGTCATTGATTGGAGTTTTGTCCGTTAAATTAGTAATGTAATGACAGAAGGAATGATAAAACCGAATGCCAAAATGCCCCATAGCCAAATTGGACCAAACAGTCTCGTGTGCCGTTTGTATATTGCATACTCTTCTTTAAAACGGCTCCCGACATCATAAGTTTCTTCCAATTTTGCTTGGAGAACATTCGCGAGGAGGATAAGGGGAAATACGATTAATCCGTCAACGTTTATTCCCCGTAAGCCTAATCCAAGCGAAATCAAGATGATTCCTAAATAAATTGGATGGCGGCAAAACGAATAAACTCCTTTCGTTAATAATTTACCCGCAGTATCCTGGGCTCCAATTGCTCTACGCATTACGATAGTCCATATTAATAAGGCCACACCTGATATCATTAAAATAAAACCCATTATATCAAACCATCTAACGCTCAAGGGGTGCTCAAGAAATGAGGGCTTAATTACTACGCTCTCGTCGGATGGAATTAACATGGGTGCATAGCAAAAAATATTGAATAAAATTACTGAAATGGTATTCATAGCAGTATTTTCTAATGTTCGTTGGTATCTTTCCCGATTTTTAAGAAAATGGGCAAAAATCGCTATCAAAATAAACAGGCAACCAATTAAACTTATCCTAATCGCCCATAATATTGACATTCTTCTCAACGAATTTCCTTTATTTTTTACAAATATTTTTCATCAAATTCTTCCTAGCTTGAAAGAGAAATACCTACCCACTTTTCGTGTGTAGTCTTCATACTCTAGCCCAAATCTTCTATGTAGAAATTTTTCCTCATCAATCGCTTTGGCATTAAATGTCAGAACGTTAAAAATAGAAATTAGTAAAACTATAACCGTTGGGATTATGAAGAAAGTCCCTATGACGAGTAAAAACACTCCCAGAACAATCGGATTTCTCGTTAATCGGTAAATTCCATGGGTGACGAGCTCCGTCTCATCCGTAGGTAATTCTATTCTGAAATTTGTACCTAGTGTAATAGTTCCTAAGAGATCGAGCAGAAATCCAACTGAAATGCTAACCATACCGGTTATGATGAACAGGGTATTTGAAAGGAAATCCAGGCGCCAGAAAGTCTCTATTAGATTGTTGAAAAACAAATATGAAATGATGAGGCCCAACCATAAAAATATTGATACCGAACTTAGCCGTGTCAAAGCTGAAGCTCCTTCGTGCGTGCCGTGCGGATTATTTCCTTTCCTCTTAACTGCAATAAGCGGCCAAATAAATCCAATTATAAAAACAATCAAGGAAACAATCAGAAACCATTTGATATATATTGTTTCTATTGTTTTCATCACAAATTCATTCGATTAATGGTGATAATTAATGCACCTATACGCTTCAAAATGATGGAAGCATCCTTTAAAAACTTTTTAGGCCCTCCTAAATTGCCGAGAAAAAGCGGAACTCTTGGTTTCTACTGCTTGGTAAATTGATATACCCTGACGCATCTAAAATTGGGCTATGGGTATGGATTACTCTTCAAATTTGCATCACAATCTTTTCCAAATCCTTTTAAGGAATTTTTTTTTTACTGAATTTAAATCATCGTAAAAGAAAAAGAGGGGC
>JAEOSY010000632.1 GCA_016840125.1 Candidatus Helarchaeota archaeon
CGACGGGCTCAATGACAGCGCGGAGGTCTTCATTCATCTTACAGATGCAACCAATATAGACACCGATTCTGATTTAATGAATGATTATTGGGAAGTGCAAAACCTTTTAAATCCCTTAAATGAAATCGATGCTTTGATCGATACTGATGGCGATGGCCTAAAAAATCTCGAAGAAAGTTTTCATGGAACAAATCCCCTTAACCGGGATTCAGATGCTGATGGGTACTCCGATGGGGCTGAAGTCGCGGCAGGGGCAGATCCATTAAATCCAAACAGTTATCCAAGTGATCCAATGCCCCTGGACTATACAATCCCAATCATCATTATAGGGATTGCTTTAGCTGCTGCCATTCTTGTAAATGGTTTTCTCCGCCGCCCAAAATCACCCCGACCGCATACTCCAAAAAAGCTCTCTAAAAAAGGGAATTAAAAGTAAAAAGATGGCTCAAAAGTCTATCAGTTTTAATCCAAAATGCCTTAAATATCAACTTTTATCATATCTGTTTTCGCTTCGACTGTTGTTCCATCTTCGGCTTTAAGGGTTAGCTTCGCAAAGACTTCCTCTAACCCCGGTTCAGTATTCATATCATCCTTATGTATTGGGACATGAATTTTTAGAGCTACAGTTTCTTTGTTGGCTTCAAAGGAACGACCCCAGCTTTTATTACTAAATAGATCATCCCTAATTGTATCTTTCTCCACAAGAACCGTATCTAATCGCCACTTTTTTCCAATTTCGTCCTTGTAAAAAGCGATCTCAACTGCAAGGTCAAACATCACATATGGGCCTTCAAACGATGATCCTAGTGTTTTCTTTACAAATTTTGCCATTATATTTCACCTTTTTCATTTTATTCTCTATCCTAAATTTATATAAATGCGATGCGTCAAAGAAGAATCCATGAGACTCGAATCCGATCAGTTCTTCGAGGTCCTCACAAAGAAAATGTGGGAAGAGCATTACGGCGGTATTAGTTGGGAGACTTACCTCAAATTTGAGGTGGATGGCTCTGGAACTTGCCTGATTCGCGAATCTAAAATCAAGGAAGCTCAAGTTTACAACTTTAAATTTACCCTAAAGGGTGATCAATTGCATATTAACATCCCTGATCTGAAGCTTAAATTAGATTGGACCATAGAAATCGAAAAATATCCGGAAGTTCTCATGCAGAACTTGCTCTCCCATAAATTTGCCCTTCGGCTTCCCGATCATCCCTATAAATTAATCAAAGATTGGTTAGCAAAAAGAGCGCACACTCCAGATATGGCT
The DNA here is from genome assembly GCA_016840125.1 of Candidatus Helarchaeota archaeon. The sequence continues at coordinate 1,271 of JAEOSY010000632.1, forward strand.
GATTTTTATCAGTACAGTTTCACTGAGCAAGAGGAACAAGATTCGTGAAGAGGGAATTGTGGTGATTAAAAGTAAACAAGAGTATTATATTTCCTAATTCATTAAATATAAAAATGCAGAACACGAGGAATCTGTATTGAACGGAAGTAGTGTGAATAGAGCAAAATATGCGAATTGGGTACCAAAGAGTTTTATTTACGGTTTTATAATTGCAGAGACAACGTTCTTGATCATTTCATTATTCCCTATATTTCTAGTAGTTCGCATCATTTTATGGTTATTAGCTGGCCTTATCTTGTTCTTTGGGGTGCTTATGCTAAATGCTTACTATCAATTTGGGAAAGATCAAAACAAATTGCAGCATGATGTTCATCACATCCTCATTGATAAGTTGGACTGGGATGGACAGGGAAAAGCTCTCGACATTGGAACAGGGAGCGGTGGTGTTGCAATTAAATTGGCTAAAAAATATTCAAACTCAACAATCATTGGGATTGATTACTGGGGAAAAAGTTGGGATTATTCTCAAGCTTTATGCGAGGATAACGCAAAAGCTGAAGAAGTTCACGAACAAACAATTTTTCAAAAAGGTAGCGCCGCAAATTTACCTTTTGAGGATGAAACATTTGATTGTGTCGTAAGTAATTTTGTCTTCCATGAAGTTAGAGATATTAAGGACAAAAATAAGCTACTTATCGAAGCTTTACGTGTGTTAAAGAAAGGTGGGGCATTTTCCTTTCAAGATCCATTTTTATCAAAAGCTTTCTACGGAAAAATTGAAGAAGTTATAAGAAAGTTGCAGGAACGAGGCGTGAGTGAGGTACACTTCATGAAACTCAGCGATGCTATGCGCATTCCACGCCTATTACAATTTGGTTTATTTCTTGGAAGTATAGGAACGCTCTATGGGAAAAAATGATCCTCTATTCCGAGTAAATTTTATCAGTTATAGGGACGAATATTGTTTTAATTTAAAATTTTAATCCTCGATCCGATTCATTGAGGATTTTTAGTCCCAATTCAATCTGATCTTTACAAATATATTCTCGTTCTTTTCGGGTTAAGTTGATTGCATCAGAGGGGCAATTCACCACGCACACGCCACACCCCATACATTTTGCATCATCAAGCTTGGGACCACTATCCTCCATTTGGATGGCTTTAAATTTGCATAACTCTTCACATGTTCCGCATTGTTCGCACTTGGTTAAATCGATCGAAGCAACGTAATTAGCCGCACTGACCGCCTTGGGATTCCCCCAATGAGCTAAACCGGCACACACGACACAACAGCAGTCACAGCAATTACAAATCCAGCCATGTGGCTCCTCTTGATAATTTTCTGTGAGATGAACCAATCCCAACTTAGTAAATTCCTTTAATTTCTTTTTAGCCTCTTCTTTGGATATCTCCCGTGCGAGCCCTCGGTCAATATAATATTTTGCGCCGTGATTGAGACCAATACATGTTTCAAGTGGATAATCACATTCCCTGATTCCTAAAAATTCTAATCGTGACCTACATGCACATTTTTGTATCCCTATTAGCTCCGCCTTTTCAATTAGCTCAATGACATTTTCAAAATTCAAAACCTGCTGGGAGACTTTGATCGCTTTGTCAACAGGGATCACTCGAAAGAACGGAGTTTCTGGCGACCCTTCATAATTTCGAGACCATTTTTCTTCAACTATGAATTTATGACTTAATCTCGCCACTTTCTCCGCTTTTTCTTTAGGATATTTATCCAAACTCAGAGGTGGTGCGGACACTATTGTATTCGGAAGGTTCAATGCATATTTAAACTTGGGCGGTGAACCAGTCCTCATCACACAATCGTTCTCAAACAATATTTCTAATATCTCTTCGGCTTCCTTAAGAGACTTTTTAATCTTCTTTGCAAATCGCTTAGCTGACATGAAATTTGGATTTAATTCTAGTTCAACAAGGTATTTTACATACTGTGGTGGAACTAATGCATGTAAATACTCCATCCATGTGTTACTAATTTTCTGCGTATCTCTATCCGCAAGTGGTACAATAGATGTATCTAATTTCTTTGCTAATAGTACATAATAATCCTCGTTTTCCATAAAAATCCCTGATTCAATCATACTCTGGTATGAAGGGAAAATAATCTGCCACTAGCTTGGAGGCACTCTTGAAATTATCTAATCGGTGTGGATTCGCAAAGTGAGCAGCGTAATCTCTGAAGAAGCGTGTTGCGAAAGCGTCTAGTGCTTGACGGAGTGATTGGGATGAACTAGTCGACACTAACACACACACAACGGAAAAATCCTGGCTTCGCTGTAAAATCAATGTAGCCTGATCCAACTTTATTTCTTGTATATTTCCCCTTTTCAAAGATTCGTTTAGAATCA
>JAEOSY010000070.1 GCA_016840125.1 Candidatus Helarchaeota archaeon
AATGTTTAGCAATGTTTTTTGACCTTGCGGCAAACCCGATCGTTTTAATTTGTGCACATATGGTTCAATAAGGGTTTTAACATTTGAAATAATATTGTCTTGAAGCTCAATTTTATCTTCTCCCCTTTTATCAAGCAATACCTTCAATGCGGCATTAAGTTCTTCAAGACCCTTGGTCTTGATATTCAATTCCTTTGTTCGTTCCACCACCCGGCGCTCCAGTTCGTCATGAGCTTTCTGCAGCTCTTCCTTCGCCCGCTTGCGATCAGTTAGATCTCTGATTGCTGCCATCCTGGCCATTTCCCCTTTATATTTCATCATTTTGACACGAATTTCCATCGGAAACTCTGTCCCATCTTTTTTCATTCCCACTACTTCGTATGGCCCTACATGATTTAAAGATATCTGTTCCCTCATAAACTTTGCTGAATCAGGGGTGGCTGTTAATGAAATTGAATCTTTTCCCGCCAATTCTCCTGGTTTATAGCCAAACATCTCATAATATTGTTCATTTGCTTCTATAATTTTACCTTTATTATGCCATACTACTGCTTCATAAGTTCCTTCCGATAAGTGACGATATTTTTCCTCACTCTCCCGCAGCGCCTCCTCAGATTGAATGCGCTTGGTGGCATCACGCACGATACCGCAGATCATATTTCGACCACCCAAAATAAAAGAAGATGTAGAAATCTCGGCCATAAATATGGTGCCGTCTTTTTTTTTATGCTTCCTTTTATAGAGACCGGACTCATCAATTGGCAGTTCGCCTGCAATTTTTGTTATGGCCTTATGGGTTTCCTTAGGCTCGGCACTAATATCAACAGGTGTAAGTTTCAGGAACTCCTCTTTGGTGTACCCGTACAAATCAAGCGTGGCGTCATTGGCCTCAATAAATCTAAATGTTTCATCATCAAAGACCATAATAGCATCTCTTTCTGCTCGAAAGATGGAGCGGAATTTGTCTTCGCTCTCCCTCAGCGCCTCCTCGGCCTGCTTGCGCTCGGCTTCTAATTTCTTTAACTCCTTAACACTTTGTTCCAATTCTTCATAAGTTGGCTTTCTTGTCATTTGGAAGTCCTCAAAATATTTTCTTAAGGTTGGTTTTTTGACAAGTTAAAGGTGGGTCGTAAAATGGATAAACATCGAGATGTACATAAGTATTACAAACCTTTATGTGCAATATGGGGAAAAATTATCGTAAGCTCTTTATAGACCTGAAGAGAGCCCGGGTGCACATAATTGTGTGCAATGCACATGATAGTGTGCATTTTTGGATTTTAAATTAAATCATGATTCATTTAGAGTTTTGTTTGATTGGCATACTGAGGTTCAGAGCGCATAAGCTGTCTGCGGTCTGTTCCCGTGCGGCGCTCCTTCTCGCCATGTGGCGGTCCCAGATCCTGTTGACGCCGGTGGCTTTGACGGCGATCCTATTTACAACACTGCTCGAGATTTAAAAGCCGTTTGGTATTTTCCTGAAGGGTTTTTTCAATCTGTGGGATCCTGTTCTCGGCCTGGACTGCACGGTCTAAGTGTTGGATATTTTGCAGCAGGCTCATTGCATATGATGTTTCGGATTCGAGCACCCTGGCCGCCATTGTCAGGGCATTGAATAATTTAAATTTATCACCAAACCCATCAATTTCCCCTACCTTGCTAAATAAGGGGTCCTGTTCAGTCACCTGTCCAGCCTACTTTTATAATTTATATATAAAATCCTGACACATATCAAGGCCAAATTTATATTGAGCATTAACGATCACGAGGTGATCCGGAACACATTCAAGGAGTTTAATATAAAGCCCGTGACATTAAAATATTCAGCGGCCAAAGACCAAAACACCGAAGGAAAAGAGCTGCTGGTAACAAACTTTTAAGGCGGGCATCAAATCTTGAAGGAACCCGCTTTTTGATGCTATTCTCATAGATCTTAGTTGTTTATCGAGATTTACATAATACCTCCATGAATTAAAAATTAAAAAACAATAGACTGCGTCCTAATATACCGATTGGGTACAAAAAGACGACTCTTGAGATTTTTGAGAATTAAGAAAAATCAAGATAACTGTTTAAAATTCAGTATATTATTGAATTTGGTTGAAAATTCAGAAAATTTGTTATATTGAGGAAAAATCAGTTAAAATGATCAAATCGTGAT
>JAEOSY010000633.1 GCA_016840125.1 Candidatus Helarchaeota archaeon
CCAATCGCGGTTCCTGCAATCAGTGCAACAATAATTCCCGCTGCAGCTGCTTTTCCTATTTTTATTCACCTCCTGTGTTTTTTATTATAGAAAATCGGTTAATAGTCAATTATTGAAGTCAAATATTTATCTTCTGATAAACGACTATGGATAGTTTTTTACAAACAGTATCATTTTCAAACTTACTTTATATGTAATCTTTTCTTTTACCATTAGCTCAATCCCTTGATTTTTCTTGGACGTCGCGGGGGACACCGCTTATATTTTATGTCTGGGTACCCTATTGTGAATACACCCCATGCTACACCCCTAATTCCTGCCATTTTTAAAAGCTTTTTATTCGCTTGAAATGCCATGAGCGACCAACCATTCCAACAAGTCCCCAAACCGAGAGATTCAGCAGCTAAACGCCCATAAGTCACAAGTATTCCCAGATTTATCCATTCTATGTAACCGCCTATAGACGAATAAACGAAGATTACATGCGGAGCATCAAAGAAAACTGGATTCTCGTAAATTTTCTTCCTCACTTCAAAGGATTCTTCATATCTGATTTTTAGTGAAGGCGTTTTCATTAGTTCTTCCATAATCGCATTAGATAACGCTTGGATTTTCTCAGGATCTGACATGATCGCGTATTTTTCTGTTCGTAAATTCCCTCCAGTCGGAGCATATTGCATAGCTTTGACTACTTTTTTTAACAGATCATGAGGAACTTGTGTTTTCTTATAGTTCCTAATTGACCGGTGGGCACGTAAAAATGGATATATTTTATCATAAGGAATAAAATCTTGAAGCGCTTCTATCCCATCGAAGCTAAACGGTTCATCTCCAACATTCTCATAAAGAATAGCTTCGGTAGGGCAGACCGCAATACAATGCCCACATAAACCACACGTACCTGTCGGATCATGAAACTTTATGATATTCTTTTCTTCATCCTCAATATACCGTCTAACACACGCTTTAATACATAATTTACATTTGACACACTTTTCTTGATCAATTCCAAGAATGGGCATCTTTTTCTCACTTCCAACTCAATAAATTGATTTGTCCTTACCTATTCACGTGACGTCATATTAAATGAATTCCAAAATCTTTTTAAATTTTCTAAGCGAGCTTCATTACTTGCTCATAATACTCTAATTTACGTGAGCAATAAACGTATTTGGTAGAAAAAAATGCAACATAAGAGGAAGTTAATTTTCGTATTTCTCATGAGCTTTTGTCTCTGTTTTCCACAGGCTTCGGCTTGGCAAACTGATGGAACTCCGATTTGTACGGGCAATGCTAGTCAAGGATATCTGCATATCTGCGCAGATGGCAGTGGTGGGGCAGTACTCTCATGGTCTGATAACCGAACAGGAACCGGACCCGATTTATATTCCCAACGTGTTGATTCTTCGGGGAATACCTTATGGATCGCCAATGGGACTTTACTTTGCAATGCGGCTAGCTGGGAAATTAGTCTAAGAAGTTGCTATGACGGTACTGGGGGATACATCTTTACATGGCAAGATAATCGTAGTTCGGTTTATGATATCTATGCACAGAAACTGAATGCAACCGGTGCGCCACAATGGGACGCTAACGGAACCCTAGTCTGCAATGCAGCAGAACACCAGCTTTCTCCTCAAATTGCGAGTGATGGACAAGGGAACGCCTACATTGCTTGGATGGATAGACGCCAAGATGGGACTAACCACGATATTTATGTTCAAAAATTGAATTCAACGGGACATCTTCAATGGACACCCAATGGGACTGCGGTTTCTAATTTAGCCACATTCAACGCACAATGGCCTCGAATAGACTGTGATTCCTCGGGAAATTTATTTGTCGCCTGGGATGAAAATCGTGGTATTTCTAACGACATCTATGCACAGAAGCTGAACTCCTCAGGTGCTCCTGAGTGGGGTGCTAACGGGACGGCTATTTGTGATCAAGCCCTTCCCCAAAGTCAGCCTATTCTCTGCGCTGATGGTTTTGGGGGTGCTATTATTGCATGGACCGATTATAGAAGCACCTCTGTCTGGGAGATGTATGTCCAAAAAATCAACTATCTAGGCATAGAGACTTTAACAACAAATGGAATACCGCTTGGTAGCGGAAGTGAAGGTGACACAACCCCTGAAATAATTAGTGATGGGGCTGGGGGCGCAATTATTGTCTGGAGTGGTAAGCAGAGCGGTCAGTATGATATTGTTGGACAAAAAATTAATGTGGCAGGTGTATTGCAATGGGGCTCTTCGGGTCTCGTCATATGTGGGGTCACTGATAAACAGTTTTTTCCTGAGATCTGTCCGGATGGAGCTGGTGGTGTAATAGCTACTTGGGAAGATGAGCGATCTGGAAGTCACAAGGATATCTATGCGCAGAAGGTGAAATCAGATGGAACTCTCGCATGGACCACCACAGGCACGTCAGTATGCGTTGCAACCGATAATCAATTCACTGCAGTTCTTGCTGGCGATGGATCAGGGAATGCTATTATTGCATGGCGGGACAATAGAACTGGGACCGAACGGGATGTCTACGCGCAGCGTGTGTCCGACCCAAGTAATGATAATGGAATACCAGGCTTCGCTCTGCTTTACGTCTCCATTGGTCTTCTAGCACTCATTGCAATTTATCATAGAAAAAAGCTCTTCTAACTCCTCACTTTTTTTTTCATAATGTACATTTGAAACATTTAGCTTGATCAATTCCACGAAGGGGCATATGGTCATCCATTTATAAATCATTGAAGGTCTCGTATCATGAAGGTAACTTGAAAAATAATGTTATACATGTTAGTTTTAATAAGAATTTGCTTAAACTTTCCTTTTGCTTGCGTTTAAAACGGTAATACCTATGATTTCTTGCTTTTCATATCGAATTATAATATCATTTTCAGTTAGTTCTGAATCATCAGCATGGCTTGGTTTCTTAAAATTAATATATAATACATCCGCTTCCTTATCATAAATAGTGTATATTTTTGAATGCGGAATTTCTAGTAGTTTTGGTACGAGATTCAAAATCTTTCTTATTTCTGAGGTTCGCATAAGATTTTTTCCTTTGAGATGTTGCTCCTGTTAAAAATTTTTACCAAAAAATAATGAGTTTTTATATAATTAATATTTCATATATAATATAAATTATGTTGAATAACTTTAATGATTGGGATCAACATGAGCAGTCAAATTTATCAATTAGGGAAAAAACCTTTTACTTTTCAAGAATTTATAAAAAAAACCAAATATAAAGTGAGCTACGGACGTAATTTACTTCATAAACTCTCTAAGAGTCAAATAATAGAAACGCTTCCTAGTGAAAAAGATAAAAGGGCGCGTCTTTATAAATTGAACTGGGCTAAAATTAGCCAGCTAATAATTTTGGGTGGGGTAGAAAAACAATCCATAATTGCTGGTTTAAATTTAGCTGATTATTCAACCGAATATGTTGCCTTAAAGGATTTTGAAGTAATTGATCATGATGCTGATTTACTCCTCTTAGCTCGTCGTGTCTTTAAAAATGGCGATGTTCCAGGACTTATATTAACCAATGTCGATGAACCAAGCCAGGTGATTGTTCTTGAATCTGGATATTAAAAAATGCTGGGATTCTGGAACCACTGAAGAACCCCCCTTCCCGCAAATCGAAATATCCTTATCTTCTATATCTGAGGATGAGTATCAAAAATTTCTATTTAAGGTAGATACAGGATTTTCTGGGACTCTCGGAATTACTAAACAGATAATTCAGAATCTGAATCTCGAAGCGAAAGGATCAATGAGGATTAAGACTGTAATGGGTGTTAAAGATACTCCCATTTTTCCGATAAGAGTGAGGTTAGCAGACATTAGTTTACCTGAATCATTACTTATTGCCATTCAGTCACCCCGCCCTATCTGTGGTCGAGCATTTTTGAAAAATCGGGTTTGGTTACTTGACTTCAAAGCGCTGAAATTTTGTTTTTTAGAATAATGGAGTTAAAGGGTTTCTTCATTTTTACTCGAGCAAATCTTCCATGGATTCTTTACGACCCTTTTTGGTACGACCCTAGTTGCTCTCCATTTGTTTGGGGTTTAAAACGGTTTTTTCTGGCTTGTTGCTCTTTTCATTGTTATCTCCTTCACTTTGTTTTTGAATAGGGACTTAATAAGTCATTTCACTGTTACCCAACAGAAATCCAAATATATCAATTCGAATATAA
>JAEOSY010000634.1 GCA_016840125.1 Candidatus Helarchaeota archaeon
AATAATGAAGACCTTCCACTTCCAGTATTTCCTCCTCGCTCTTACATAACTTACAATCTTTGTCAATGAATTCAACGAGGAGGGGGCGTTTATCGTCGGTCCGTTCTAATATTTTATAATCCATTTTGCCGTTCCATATGATAGTATTTAATTTGAGTTTTTTATATATTATGCATTTTGTTTTTGATGTGAGCATAAAATTCTGGTCCAAGTTAAATTGTGAGGTTGAATTGATTAGAGGCTCCCGCTTCCACATTTCTCAAAAAGGAGTAAGCTCCATTTTGGACGGAGATGTTGTACAATCCATAAAAACCTTGAAACTGGATATTACCTGAGGAATTAGTTAATTGCGAACCTGAAGTGCGCCAGTCTTGATTAATGAGCTGGTCCAAAGTAGTATATACTGGCTTTGGCGTCATATCTTCTCGTATCAATCCCCCATTTTGAATCCAGCTCCTCGAATCTTCCAGATCCCACCAAACAATCCCCTCACACGCAGGATGGCTAAATAAAAGACTATAGACTCTTCGTGCGTACTCGGCTTGCGCTTCTTCACTCCACACGCCCTTCTTCCATGAATTGGTTATGGGAACTGAGCACGAGACAGGTGAAAATTCGGTAATATGGATCGGTTTTCCAAGACGTGCAAAGGCTTCCATTGTAGCCCAAAGTTCTGTGGCAGGAACCCAATCCGTCCGTGGTTCATGTAATTGGAATCCGATCGAATTGAAAGGTGCGTTCAAGTCCTTCAGGTCCGCTAAGAGATTGTAATAAGGTCCAAAGCCAAAATCATGCCCTAAAATGCCATAATCATTCACTACTAGACGATCAAAGGTGGGATTCGAGGCGTTTGCCCATAATAAACACGTGCGAACATAATCCACCCGGCTCATACTTGCGAAGGTAGGCGTATGCGCAGGTTCATTGACCACATCCCAATTATCTATCAGTCCCCTATACTTCGAAACGATCGTGGTGATACGATCTTCCAACAATTCCGCCACATATGTATCATTATCCAAAGATAACCAGTCCGGGATGGAACGGGTCCAAGCTAGCGGGTGCCCCTTGGTCGTGATATTATTTTGGATACAAAAGTTGATAGTTGCATTGATTTTATTTTCATGGAAAACGCCCTGCGGATTCTCATATGATGGCCAATAGAATGCTAAAACTGCTAAATTAAAGAGATTTTTGAAATAGTCCTTATATTGATCATTAAACGAAGAATTTGGATAACTATTGATTGAATAAGCATTACAGCCAAAGATGAACTCATGTTTTAGGTGGGTAAATGAAATATTCCACCCTTGAATAGCGGTCCCGTTTGCATATTGTAGATAAATTTGAACCGGGCCCGTACGATGCTGCTGAATCTTGTCATCACACTCTGCTAACAATTGCTCGTCCATATATTCGCCGATTAAATTTGGGATGTAGGGTGATAATAACAGGAATATGAAGGATGCATTCACAACTAGGAAAATCAGAAGTCCTGCTTTCCCACGGCGGCTAAGATTCCTTATCATCACACCTGCATCTCACACTACTATTAATTCTTCTGCAAAAATGCTCCCTATATATCCAATTAACACTAAAAATCCAATAAACGTCGCAACCTGAACGAGCTCTGGAATAGATGCCCGAATTACCGATATGTCAAAAAAAGCTTGATTGACTCTAATCTCCGCAATCCACTTCCACGCTAAAAATCCAAAAAAAACACTAAAAAAGATCATATTTGAAAGGGTCCAATCAAAAAATGGGGGAATTTCCGTTGTTAGATTGAACTTTTCCACAAAATAAACCCAAAATATTGTAAAGACTCCTAATAGTAATAAAGGGAGTGTTGATGAATATCCATAAACTGATAGATATTCTTTGTAACTCGAAGGAGTCTTGATTTTAGAGAGCCTCCTGCTAATAAAATAATTGACGGTTCCAGATATCATGAAATTCAAGATGAATACCAAAAAAAAAGTAAGCCCTATTATTATCATAAAAATAACAGGTTTACTGACACTAATACGGAACAACATTTTGAGCTCCGCGTCTAAGGGAACTCCATAATAAATTCGCTCTGGGTATAAAATCCAAAAACAAAACACAGTTCCTATTATTAAAGTGCTATAACCCACCAAAAGCAATGAGTGCGTGAATTTTTTGGTGGATTTTTCCTCTGAAAGTACTTTCTTACATTGATCATAGGGGCGAAATAAGAATCCAGCAATACTTTCAAAGAAAGTCATAAAAGATTAAAATCAGAATAATGTTAATAAATTTTGTTTAAATCCTTCTTCAGCTGGTAATACGGATGAGCACGAATGGTGAAATGAAAAGCAATAAGAGTAGTCTTAATGTCAATAAGAAAATTATTTTTGTTATACTAGGTATAATCAATGTGATAGTGCTAATTTCATTTATTATTTGGATGCTACACTTGCATACTTTATATCCCGGACACTTTGGCTTCATTATTGATTGGAATAACCTCAATTTACAGCCAGATGGTCTGGTGTGGTCTTCTACAGTGATTTTGATTCTATTTTTCTTCTCTACGGGGATTTTCTTTATAGCTGAGGCAAGAAAAACAGCGATTGAAGCGAGAAAGAATTTCTATTGGGGGCTAATGTTATTTTTAATCTTCGTCGGACTGGCTGAATCCACAACCTTATTCTATTCTGTATTCTCAGCCATGGGTATCACAATATTTCCTGACGTAATTCCCGGTGTTATGCCGGGCGATTTTGCGTGGTTATTTACTTTTGGCGCGATCTCAATGATCTATTTGATTTATTGCATTGAGAAATATGTGAGCGAGCGCGAAAATAGGCTTCTCACAAAAATGATTGCAATTTTAACGTGTTTTGGGATACTTTCCATTATTTTTTCCAATATACCCGCCATTGTAAACGGCTCATGGTACCCATATGTCGGTCAAATCTTCCTTTTCCTTCCTTCTATGGGAAGCATGGTTGGGGGATTGTACATACCGATAATTTATCGACGGCTTGCTATACGATCCTCAGGTGAACTCAAAGCCGCTTCCCTGAGAATCGCAATTGGATTTCTAGTAGCGATGACAGGTTCGATCCTACTCATGTTCAGAAGCTACTTATCGTTTCCTTTCGATTGGGCTATCTTTATTAGTACCACTATCATAGGAGTCATCATCCTCATTCAAGGGTACATAAGAATGCCCTATGATTCCACAAATTAATCCAAACTTTTTGCAACTGGTTTTACCGACGCCTCCATCTCCTACCAGAGGCACCTTGAATAAGTATTGAGTTTCCATTCTCTTTTCTATCCCACAATCTCATTAAATATAGAAATTATTATAGTAATAATGGTACTTAAAAAAACATTTAGTAATTCCAAGGGTTTGAAAAATAGTGAAGGGCAGATCATTTTTAACCTTAAAAGACTTCACATTTGAAGAAATCAAGTTTCTTCTAGAAATGGCAAAGGATTTTAAGCAACATCATGAGACGTTCAAGCGACAACGCCCGTTTTTTGGTAAAATTTTATTTCTCATGTTCCAGAAACGCTCTACACGGACGCGAGTGACGGCTGAAGTCGCGATGTCCGATTTAGGTGGAAAAGCAATATTTCTCGGAGCAGAAGATATCCATTTAGGGGTGAATGAAACCCTTAGAGATACCGCTCGCTTCCTTGGTCGGATGGCATCAGCCCTTCTAGTTCGAGTATTCAATCATGAAGAGCTAGAGGAATTAGCTCAGTATGCTGGAATTCCAGTTATAAACGCCTTATCAGATAAATATCACCCCCTCCAAGGATTAACTGATGTATTTACAATAAATTCCCATTTTGGGACTCTCATTGAGAAAAAGGTGGCTTGGATAGGGGATGGAAATAATGTATGTAACTCGCTTATGATAGCTTGCGCAAAGTTGGGGTTAGAAATACAGGTTGCAAGCCCCCCTGGATATGAGCCGCTCCAAGACATTCTCACTTACTGTCAAAAATTAAAGCATGCCCAAATTCAAGTTACACATGACCCAATAGAAGCTGTCTCAGGTGCAGATGCAATCGTTACTGATACATTTATTTCAATGGGCCAAGAAGCTCAAAGGGCGGAAAAGTTACCACATTTTAAAGATTTTCAGGTGAATTCCGCTTTGATCAAACACGCTAATCCCGACTATATCTTCATGCACTGCCTTCCTCGACACCAAGAAGAAGTAACGGACGAAATCTTCTATGGACCTCATTCTGTGGTATTTGATGAAGCTGAGAATCGCCTGTATACATTAGCCTCATTACTAAACAATCTCTTCTAGCACAGAAGGGCTTCTTTTGATCGAGAAAAATATTAGCTTACAACATAATAATACAGCACTTACCGGAATGCTCTTTATTCCCGAAGGAACTGAGAGAAGTCCGGCTGTGATAATCGCACATGGACTTCCCAGCACTCCTTTACCCGTCCAAGAAAAGGGTTATGACGACTTAGGACGAAAAGTCTGCTCTTTAGGCTTTGTTTCCATTATTTTCAACTTCTCAGGTTGCCAAGGCTCGGGAGGGTTCTTCAGTTTGAAGAATTGGGTAAAGGATATCGCTTTCATTTCCAACTATGTAAGGGATTTGAACGAAGTAGATCCAAAAAACATCACCTTTCTAGCTTTCAGTATGGGGACTATTCCTACCATCTATTATCTTGCAAATCAGGCAAGTGTTAATGGTATCATTCCCCATCAACTTATTATCTGTGCTTGTCCCGCTGCATTGTCCGATAAACGATTGGCTGAATTACGGCTTGGAATTCATCTCACTGCGGATGGCGGGGGTATTCGAATAGAGAACAATTATGACCAAGAAATAATCTCCGAATTCAAGGAACATCTCCCCATTAATTGGATTGCTTCTATCGCCCTCCCAAAATTCATTCTCCATGGTGCCCAAGATGATTTGATCGATGTCAAAAATGCTACCCAATTATATGAGGCAGCGTTAGATCCAAAAGAATTGATTATTTTAAAAGAGGCTGGCCATAAATTACGACAGAATAATGCTGCAATGCATAAAATCCTTGAAATAATAAGAAAGTCTGTTTCTTAAAATGAGTTTTTCTTCTTTTTCGATTTCTTACGCTTTTTTTTAGGCTTTTTCTCAACCTTTTCCCATTTAGGCTCCTCTTTCTTTTCTTTGTCATATTGGTCTTGGTAATATCCTTCCTTCCAGATCCAGGGCTCGCGCTTTTTTTCAGCTTCCCAGCGCGGATCATTCTTTTTTTTCTTAATAATATCATCTTGGTAATATTTCTGCCCCTCTAACCAAGGCTCTGGCGCCAGTAAAGGCTTTTTTTTCTTCTTTTTCGGCTTCTTTTTGACGGCTTCAACTTCCCCTGCTTTAAAAGGGCCGTAACGCTTCCGCTTCTTCTTCGAGCGCGGCATTCGGATACCTCTAGTTAATCGTCTTTGGGATCATAATAATTATCGTAATAATCATCGTACATTTGCTTTCTTTCGCGTTCTTTATCTTTTTTATCTTTCTCATCATGCCGATCTTGGTAATATTTTTGCGCGTCAAGCCAAGGCTCCGGAAACAAGCCATGCTTATCCCTCTTCCCCTTCTTTGGTACTTTCTTTCGTACCTCCTCAATTTCATCCTCACTAAAAGGACCTAAATCCACTTTCTTCTTTTTTTTACTTCCCATAAGTACTACTACGAAATCATAGGTATTAAATATATTTGGTAATTTCTGATCCCTACAGTATTTTTGCGACGTATGCTCCATCGCGGTGGTATCCCAACCGATAATAATATTCTCGCACCCCAATACCACTAGTAACCAAAATTTTCTTGCAATCAAAATCCTCATTAGCGATTCGCTCGGCTTCATTTAATAATTGTAATCCATATCCTCGATGTTGCCATATTTCTGGTTCAGATTTTGACTCTTTGAAAGGGGCAATGGGGCCATACACATGCAATTGCCTTACGAGTGCAGATGACATCTTGATAATTTCAGATCGATAGGCGTGTTCAGATGGAATCCGCAATCTTAAAAAGCCAATGAGTATATTTTGGTTAACTTCTTCGTAAGCAATGAAAAGTTCCTCTCCATCTGAGGCAGGATATTTTTCTATCGTCAGTTCAATATTATTCGGATCTGGATCTTTATCCTCCTTAAGTTTAACATGTCCAACTTCCCGACATCGAATACAATTACATTTTACATTCTCTTTTTCTAACTTTGCATGAATAAATTCTCTGAGATTACTCTTGTTTGGACCTGCATCAATTAGTTGCACTGGAATATCCCGTTGTACTCGTTGAATCCGAATCCATTTAGGGAATTTTTTCCATACATCTACTAAAAGCTCCACAACTTCTTCAGTTGTATATGGAGTATAATCTCCCCTTCTCCACAAATCATATAATTCAGTCCCCTTAATTACCAGCGTAGGATAGATCTTCAACTCATCCGGTTTAAAATGAGGATCTGTAAAAATCGTTTCAAAAGCTTCAAGATCCTTTTGAGAATCACTAAGTGGCATACCTGGCATCATATGATAAACGCATTTCAGGCCCGAATCTTTTAGTAGTTGTGTCGCCTTAATCACATCCCCGATGGAATGGCCCCGTTTCACAAAGTTATAGATGTCATCTCGCACATTTTGAACTCCAATTTCAACTCGTGTCACCCCCCAACCGAGCATGCGATCAATATATGTTTGATTACAGAAATCTGGGCGTGTTTCAATGGTGATCCCCGTGTTGCGACGCGGCGATAATTCACAAACCTGCTCAACCTCCGAAAAAGAACCAGTTTCGGTCTGACAAATCGCTTCTAAACACCGCTTCACAAACCAATGCTGATATTCTTCAGGAGTTGCCAAAAATGTCCCACCCATGATAATTAGTTCCACCTTATCAACATCATGTCCTATGGTTCGGAGCTGTAAGAGTCTATTTTTAACTTGCTGATATGGATCGAAGTTATTCTGTATCGCTCGAAGTGTTGCGGGTTCTCTTCCAGTATAGCTTTGAGGGGCACCAACATCAGGTCCCCCTGGACAATATAAACATTTTCCATGAGGACATGGGTAAGGCTGAGCCATAACTGCAACAACAACAATTCCTGAAATAGTGCGTACTCGTTTAGTTCTCAGAATAGGAATTGCAATTTCCCGCTCCTCCTCTGTTGCAACTTCTAATATATCACCATTTCTTGGTAGTTTGGGAAGTTTGTATTTTCCACATATTCGGGCTTTGGCCCGTGCAAGATCTTTTGTGTTTTTAACTCTCCCATTGAGTATCTCATCTAGAATCTCACGGCAAACAATGTCCAATTCCACAAAAGTACCTCTTCGAATCATCAGATCTAACTAATATAATCCATGATCGTTATTTAAAGAAATTGAACAAGTCTTTGAGGAACAAATTTGGAGTCGAATATAATTTTTAACTATGAAATAGGCAATTTATAATGCGTTCTTTAAATATTTTCATTGAGTTTGACATTAAAACATATACGATTTATAATGAAACGCAAACTATTATGTGGATAATAGGGAGAAATGAGCAAAAATTACCAAATTTTTTAAATTTTTCATTGTGTTTTCTTAAAATGAAATCTAAAACCTATTCATCTAGAATATATTTAGGATAAAGAAAAATGGAGCAAAAACCCAGTATTTTAGTACATATAGAGTTCTTTCAAGCTAAGGATTGCCCGTATTGTCCCACGGTACGGAAGATGCTGCTTGATGAATTATTTAATTCTGAATTGGGTAAATATCTACTCATTGAAGAAATTGATATCAATACCTCAGTCGGACGGGAACGTTCGAAGAAATATAAGTTGAAGGGCGTACCGTCTTTAGCTTTCAACGGGAAATTAAAATTCGCGGGAATTCCACATCCTGTCCTTTTGAAAAATGAGGTGAAGCGATTAGTAAAGGGTGAGACTCCTAAACCCAAGCGCTCGAAACAGAAATTTTTAAAACCCGCTGATCTTACGAAAAACGATGAAAGGGAGCTCCCGTTTTATACATAATCCTAAAAATCAAAATACTTCATCAAATAGTTTGATCTCTTTTAGAAGAATTAACTACTAGAAGTATCCTTTTCTAGTTTTGAAAAAATTATTCAAATTCCTCACCCGCCATGTCCAGGTACCCATTTTTATCCAGCCATGCCGCTTGAGCTCGAGTATATCTATGAACAATATCTCCTCTTTCATCTTGAAAGGGCCATGGGGATACTAAAACAATATCGTCTTGCCTGACCCACATGCGTTTCACGATTTTCCCGCGGATACGGGCGAGTCTAACTTTTCCATCCATACATTGAACTCGAACCCTAGACCCTCCAAGCATCTGCAGCGCAATTCCTAAAACTTCTCCTTCTATCGGAGTTCTTATTCGCCGAATGACTGGCGGGCCACCCCCTCTACCCCTGCCACCCTTATATTTACCCTTACCTTTACCCTTACCTTTTTTCTTTTTTTTCCCTGGCATGTTAGAGTATCCTATCAAAATTTTTACATTAATTCTTCCAATAGCGAAATTTGATATTAACGAATATTTTATCGTTATAAGAAAAATTATTCTCCATAAAAACCTTTTGGAATTTTCTATGATAATTTTTTAGGTGATGAAAAGGGACTCTTGCGAATCGCATTAATCAAATTGTATAGAGCCTCACTACAACTACTACAATAAAGATGATACTAGGATTTGGCTTACTGTCTTTGAACACGTTTATAGGGAACGTAATCAATGAGGCTAGGTGAGTGTTTCCTAATATTATAGATGTTCATTCCTATTTGTTGAAAGATCTGAGGGATCACTCTATTTGGATCAACAGTCGTAAATAAACGATATTTTTCCCCATGCCTCTCCTCGATCATAAAGGATAATCCCGGAATCCTCCCTATAGTTTCAACATCTTGTGGATTGGCTGATTTTAATTGTACCACAATCACTTCTTTAAGCAAAGGGAGCTCGTTAATTAATTGTGAGAGTGTACCAAACCCTAACTGTCTACCCTCCCTACTAAGAACCAAGATATTATGACATCGCTTAATCTCTGTAGAGCTGCTATATATAAAAATAGTACTGGAAAACATATCATTTATTCCAATGATAGTATCCCAGATTCGTTTCTTTTCAGTAGCATTGAGCCCTTTTTCTGGTTCAATCATTATAATAATATTTGGAAGATTGATGATTGAAAATGCCACTATCACGCGTCGTCGTTCGCCTTCGCTAAGCTCCTCAAACTTCATTTTTCGTCTATTTGAAAGCCCAATTATTGAGAATAATTTATTTATACGATTCTTAATATCTTTTTTAGGCAAATTTTTTGCATATTTTTTTAAAATATCCTCTATCGATAGTTCATATAGCTTCTTTGTATCTTTTTGAATAAGATCAAAATCGATTAATTCGATTTTTTCCTTCAGCTCTCCTTTTACTAATTTCCCAAATATATTAATTTCCCCTTCAAATTGGGAAATTTGGTCTGAAAGGGCTTTAAATAACGTCAATGGAATTTCCTTATTTAAACAATAGACCCCTATAATATCACCTTTAAGCGCAGAAAACGAAACTTTATGAGTTAATATTTGATTTTGGTCATTGACAAGCGTTAAATTTCGCACACTGATCAGCTTTGCAGTATCTTCTATTCCTTGTGTAGTAGTAAAGCGTTGCTCAACCTCCTGAACTATTTGCACAATATGGGGCGGATTGCTAGTATTCCAACGTTGCATCACTTGTAATCCTTGAGGAGAACCTATAATACTCCCTAAATCATGATGATATATAATTTGAGGCTTTTTAGGATAGTCTTTGTAATTAATTTCAATTTCAAAATTCATCTGGGATTCCAATTGATAGAAAATACGAATATGATATTTCTTTCCTGCAACTATTTTTACATTAAATATGGATTTAACTAGGTTTAACTCCTCATCTAATTCGTCAATTAATCTTTCTTTAATCTCTCGTGCAGAAATTGATGTGATTTTTTCTTTAATTAGGTTTAAGACTTGGAAGGCGCTGATATGGTGAGACGTCGTTTGCTTAAGTGTCTGTGGGAGAAACTCTTGGAAAGTCGGATGCTGTCTGAGATCTCGCGGAATATTTACAACGATAGGATTTCTAGGATAATCTGAAGGGAATAATACTTCCGCATATATTTTTCGGTTTGGTGTATGGATATATCCAGCACATCCGTCTAATCCATTCTTCTGCATCATCCAAAATCCTAGTTTAGTTACAATTTCAAGGATCTCCTTTTGGATACGACTTTTACTTTCCCCAGAAGCCATCACTGCCACTTCATTGAGTTCTTCAAAACATATAGTCCTTTTGTGGTAAATAAATTGAATGTGGTTTTGGAAAAATACTCCTATAATTTTTTAAATACTACCAATCTACTATAGTATTAGGTGGGTAGGTGAAAGAATTTGGAAAAGGAGATTTATGCCACCACTATTGGAATTTTTAGAATGATCAAAGATCTTGAAGAGAGAAATTTGGTCCATGTACAATTACTAATTTCTGGCTTTACAGGGCATGGAAATGAAGCTTGGAAAAACGTGGGAACCATGAAACGAAAGGAATTCCTTAAAATGATTAAACCTCATAAACCTATAAAAAGTAAATCCAGACAAACCGAATTATCTGACTCTTTTTGGAATGGCTATCAACAAGTTTAAACATTTTTCACATAATTATTGTAAAATTCAATGAGACAAAAAAGATAAACAAGAACTAGGGATTAATCTATATAT
Organism: Candidatus Helarchaeota archaeon; assembly: GCA_016840125.1. The sequence goes on from JAEOSY010000634.1 coordinate 10,772, forward strand.
TTCTCTATATCTTATCAATCTCTTAATATGAGCAAATCGGGACTATACAGAATAGAGTGGTGAAAATGAGTGACAAAAAGAAAAAAGTTTCTAAAACTCTCATTTTCCTCATCATTATAATTATTTTACCAGCTTCATCACTGATTGTATTATTATTATACCAACCCCCTCGCCATTTCACATCCGGATATGTTGAGACCCTCATTGATGAAACCGCCGATTATGCCCTAAGCTTTCAAACACAAGATGGCTTATTTATTGAACCCTCAATTGATAGTATATACCATACAATTGCTACTTTTTACTATTTGAATGGCACCAACCCATTTCTATTTTCAGATCTCAACCAATTAAATCTCTCACACTTTTTATTGACCCGAGAAAACTCTGATGGGGCTTATTCCGATTTTGCGGGTGCTGGGAACATGATCTCCACATATCAGGCGTTAATCGCGCTGAACTGGTCGTCTCCGTTAGAGCTGCTAAATAATCCTATCAAAATGAATCAAACTATTGGTTTCGTCAATGATTCCCAACTTGAAGATGGGGGCTATAGCCTGAGACCCCCCCTTCAAATGCCCGCGGAATTCAATTTCGATTATGGCTTTGAAATCCCTATTGGAAATCTTTCTTACGACACCTCAAATATAGAAAATACTCACGAAGCACTAAAAATTCTAAGCCTTTTTGGCATTTCTCCACCAAATTCTTCAAAAACTACAAATTTTATTAACAGCTCTACCATCTCCATAGGCTGTAGACGACCCTATATTCTTATCCCTAATGCTACTGGATACACTCTTTCGAAATATGCAAGTTTAGCAGATCTTCATTCGACTTATTATGGTGTTGCATCACTTGTGAATTTAGGGTATTCCAAGAATGAGATAGATAAATCCTCAACTAATGTGACACTTTTCATTGAAGCCTGCTGGAATTCAACAGATGGTGGATTTGCATTAACACCTGGGAATATTTCGGATATAACTTCAACATTTTATGGAGTTTCTGCACTCTCTTTGTTAAATTATAATATTTCCACTTCTTCAGAAATCAACTCAACTAAAATAATTGAATTTATTATTAATTCCCAAAACACGGATGGTGGCGTAGGGGCTCGCCCTGGGAGCTTTCCTAGCTCCTTTGAAAATGCGCACCACGCTGCTGCCACCCTGGTTTTATTGGGTGTTCCCGTGAGTTCTGGGAATGCAACCGCTTTAAACACCTGGCTTATTTCTCATCAAGCTGAAAATGGCTTATTTGGTAAAATCATTGTTGAAGCGCAATATTGGGGGATTAAATCTGCAATTTTCTCCCAAAAGGAAGAATCGTTAAATGTCAGTTCTCTTACAACATTTCTTGTGAGCTGCCAAAATCCTGCAGGTGGTTTTGGAGCGGTTCCTAATTCATCCTCTTCCGTTGTTGATACTTACGCTGCAATCGAGTCCTTGACAGAACTAGACAAGCTGTTACAAATGAATCAAACTTCTGCCGTTCAGTGGCTGCAGGCCCTACAAACAAACGAAGGGGGTTTTGCATCTCAAATTGGAGTTGATGCTTTTCTCCGTTCATATGCACCGATGTATGCATTCGTTGTAGATTTCATTTTAGATGAAAGCGAACCATCTACTGAAGCTACCTGTTTTGCCCTTGCTGCTTTGGCGCGTTTACAGGCAGGACCATTGAATAGGACGACAGTCCGACTATGGCTCTTGGCAGCACAAAATGCAGACGGTGGATTTCCATTTAACATCGGGATTCGTAGCGACGCCGTTTCAACCTTCTATGGAGTGCAAGCTTTAGCCTTGATAAACAGAAAACCATATTCACCTAGTGCTTGCATCGATTTTTTAAAAGGATGTCAAATGAGTGATGGTGGATTTAGCTTTTATCCGTTAATCGGCGAATATCTTAACATGAGTTACCTTTTTGTTAGTTTCACCGTTGCCAAAGGTATATATCTCCTCAATACCCAACCAAACGATGTTTTTGGGGCTATGGATTGGTTTCTCACTTGTGAGGATGTGGCTGTTAATGGATTTGCGGACCAACCTGGTTTTGGGGCGGATTTACGGAACGCGCCTTATTTTATTGATATAGCTGGAGAGCTGAATGTTGATCGTTCCTTCAACCCAGATCCGTGGATCCCTACTCTTATTTTATTTTTAGCGATAGAGCTCAGTGTTTTAGGGATATTTGGTGTTGCTAGACTAGTTAGAAGATATCCAAGAGCAGTATCTGGTGTAAAACGAACCCACCCTAACATTGAGGAATATCCTGCAGTTCACGTACAGGGACTGACAATCAAAATAGGGAAAAAGGTGATCTTAGAGGATGTAAGTATGACACTCCAGCACGGCGAAGTGCTCGGGGTGATTGGTGAAAGTGGAGCTGGAAAATCCACATTTGTTAAATGTATACTTGGAACTAAGGGGTCAATAGGCGATATTAAGATTTATGGATTCGACATTCAGAAAGATAGGAAAAAGTTAAAGCCATTATTTGGGTATGTTCCTCAAGATCTCAGTAAAATATATGAAAACTTCACCGTAATGGAAAATTTGTTACATTTCGGGAAGCAATATAATCTCTCTGAGCAGGAAATTGTTCAGCGGGGCGCTAGCATACTCCATGATCTCGGTATCTTTAATAAAAAAGACGCGCTAGTATCCGAATTATCTGGTGGGCAGCGGCGCAGAGCCTCGATTGCCGTTGGGATGATACACCAACCGACATTATTCGTCTTGGATGAGCCGACTTCTGGTTTAGATCCAATTTTACGCGAGCAGTTATGGTTAAGCTTGATTGATTTGGCAGAGGAAAATAATACAAGCTTAATTGTAATAACTCATTACCCTGAAGAAAGCAAATTTTGTTCCCGGGTCGCAATTTTTGGGAGAAAGCGCGGATTGATTGATTTCGGGCATCCCCAAGAACTAATTGATAATCTCCCCGGCTCCGGAAGGGCTGTCGATGTAATATTGAAAGAGCAGATTTCGCAAGTTCATGTTAATCTTCTCCCTATATTAGAGAAAATGCCCCAGATCGAATTTGTTCTTGAGGAAAAAAGAGGGCAACAGTATAGACTCTTTTCAAACTTACCCTTAACCTCAATCCGTTCTATTGTAGTAAAGGCACTTGGAACGGAATTAATTGAGGTCAATCAAAGTGAAGCTACGTTAGTTGATTATTTTAGAATCAAATCCTTAGAGGTAAGGGATTAAGATATGGTACGAATTTGGGATCTGGTTAAGAAGGAATTCGGACGTATTAAGTCTGACCGTAAGGGTCTCGTTATGCTTTTCCTTTTCCCACTCATTACTGTTATTATATTTGGGTACTCATCTGGTGGCGGCTATGAAATTGCCTATTCGGTCGGAATTATTAATCAAGATTCCGGAGCTCACGGCAATAATATGGTTCAAGCCTTTTACGCTTCCAATCTTACAATGAATGTAATTTTCAACCAAACCACAACAAATGCCACTGAATTTCAGACTGCCTATCAATATGCGTACGAACTTATGCGGGATGAAGTCATTGATATGATCTTTGTTATCCCTGATAATTTCAGCGCAATGGTCGACAACGGATCGAATCCCGTGGTTATTGTATTTGTCGATGCATCCGGGCTGACATCTTCCTTCAATGACCCATATCTCGCTCTAACTGAGCCCTTCCTGCAATTTAAAATTATCGAAGGGAATTGGAGTGGCACGATTCTCATGATGCCCTATCTGGAATACGATGTGCCCGCGGGGTGGAATCAGATTCTAAATTATATGGCAGGAATAATGATTCCTCTGATCTTACTTGCGACCAGTATGATGGTCTCATCTCTCAGCATCGTAACGGAACTTCCTCTCCCCCGATTAATGCTCACACGTGCGAGCAAGCGTGATATGATTATTTCCAAGTACATTGGTTACAGCTTAATTACGATGGTACAAGTTTTGACGGTCTTCTTAGTATCCATTGCATTTGGGTTGTATATCGCGGGATCACCTATAGATCTTTTGATTACATTAGTTCTCGCTGGATTGTGTGGCGTCTCGCTCGGAATTTTTGTATCCACCTTCTGTACTACTGAAGCACAAGCAAACCAGTTATTCATTGGAATTTTTATCTTTCTTACATTGTTTAGTGGGGCATTTATTCCTATTTCTGACATGCCTGCTGCTTTTGGAGCAGTTGCTAACGCTTTACCATTCGCACACATCCTCCCCCTATGGGAGAATATAGCATTTCGTGGATTCGGCTTAGAATTTGTACATGTCCTGCCGCTCTTAATCTTTTGCGGAGTCCTTTTACTCCTAGCTATTGTCATATTTCACTTTAGGAGGTTGGAGGTGTAACTATGGTTTCCATGAAACGAGTTTTGCAATTAATTATAAAAGAATTACACCTCCTGAAATCGGATAAGAGGGCACTCTTCATGGCCTTATTACTCCCACCACTTATTATGACTGCCTTCAGTTCTATGGCACTGATGAGTGGTACCACCGAAGGTTCAACATTCGATGTAGCGATCGTCAATTACGATGGAATTGCCTATGGATATACACTTCCGAATGGGACCACGTTGGAATTAAGTACTGATGACTGGGTATTTAAACTCATAGCCACTATGAAAAACTCCTCGCTTACCAACGTTAAATACATCTATAATATCTCCGATGACCCCTTTGGTATGTACTATGCCCGCGAACACCTTGCTAACAAGCGAATCGATGCAATTATCTCGGTTCCTAGTGAATTTTCAGAATCCATCGAATTCGAATTCCCCGCTATTATTGAAGTAATTCCCGATAGCTCCAATATATTAACACTCCCGACAATTATGAATAATTTACAAGGTGTTGTGACAGAGTTTCAACAATCCAATAATATCACCCCCTACTTCATAGTTGAATCTCACGTGGAGTTCGGGTCAGGGGGGGATGCCATGTTGGGAAAGATGTCATCACTCTCAGTACCTTTTTTAATTATTGGGGCGACACTTATCCTCACCCTCCTCGTAATTGTCACCGAAGCTCCCCTATCCCGGTTGACGCTGACCCCCGCAAAGAAATCTGAGATTCTTCTTTCAAAATACATCACTTATACTGGAATAATGGCTCTCCAGATTCTGCTCATTTTCACAATAAATACAGTGATAGGTCTGGAGGTCGCAGGTCCACTCCTCGACTTCTTTCTTGCTATGTTTCTTGTTGGATTTTATGGCATCACATTTGGTCTGCTCATCTCAACAATCTCTTCTACTGAGATTCAAGCTAATCAGTATTTCTTAGGGATCTTCCTGATAAGCGTGCTCGTGAGCGGCATGTTCGTGCCTGTTGAGAATATGGCACCCTGGCTACAAGTACTCGCCTCAATTTTCCCCCTTGCCTCTGCCGTCCCATTACTGAGCAATATTTCCCTTAAAGGCTTCAGTTTAACGGAGGGTCCGAATCTTATTTACACTGGAACCCTTCTTGGAGTCAGCCTAGTTCTTATCCTTGTAACCATATTTTTCTTCTATCGAAAGAAGCTCGAAGTCTAAAAAATTGAATCATCGATAAAAAAAAGGAGGAATTAATCCATTATCTAGGATTAGTTTTCAATTCAGGCATTAGGAGTTTTCTTACATCAGTATTTGTCCCAGGCTTTACTGAAATGGATGCCGTTTTACTTCCCCAGCCGGGCTTCATCGTTATAATCGTTCGAGTCCCCACAGGAACATCCTTTATAATATAAGAACCATCTATGTCCGTGACATCCAAACATCCTGTTCCAATTACACTAACAATGATCCCCATGTGGTTTTTCTCCCCCTCCAAAGATACCTTCCCATTAATAATCCCCAAGCTTGGTTGGAGTTCCATCTTGTCTACATGGTTTTGTTTTCCTGCTTCTACATTCACATCTGTCTTTGTTGCTGTGTAGTAATTGGTTGCGCTTGCAATAACTGTGTACTGCCCCTCCGGTACTCCGTCGAATTCATAAACTCCGATCGATGTTGTTATATCAGCGAAACTAGTACCCTGTAATTGTACAGTTATTCCTTCATGATTAGTTTCCCCAATTTTTTGTGCCGTCCCATCAAGATTGGCTCGTCTGACTGTCAATACGATATTGCCAACATTGGTAGTTTGACCTGGTTGGCTGGTGATAGCGGTTGTCTGATGTTGCCACCCTACTTTAGCGGCAATTAAAGACCAATTCCCTACTGGGACATCCGTGATGACAAAGTTACCGGCTTGATCTGTCACAGCCACGCAGCTAGTTCCCCCAATTCCTAGTATTATACCAGTATGATCTGCTATTCCCTCTAAAGTAGCTTTTCCCGTGATTTTTCCACCCCTTGGTTTGAGCGTTAACTGTGGTGCATTGGTCTGTTCCCCTTCCTTCACGGTTAGGTCAGTTATCGCCTCTGTTGCGTAACCATACCGGTTAGCTGTTAGCGTATACTGTCCTACTGGAACATCATCAAGATTATATTCTCCACTCGGATCTGTTAAATCCGCGATAGTGGTTTCCCCCAAACGAATCAGTATCCCTTGGTGATCAGTTTCCCCCTCCAACCTTACCACTCCTACAACATTAGCTTCCAAGGGGCTTATCCCGATGTCCCCAACATTAGTATTTTCATCTGCTTCGATCTCAATGCTCATACTGAACTTCTGATAGCCCGGTCTTATAACCATTAATGTTCTCATCCCAACTGGTATATCATTAATGATAAAATGACCATTAGCTGCGGTACAACCTAAACAACCCATCCCAACTATATTCAGGAGGGTTCCTCTGTGATCTGATTGCCCTTCTAATAAAATTTTTCCATAAACTTTTCCTTTAGCTCCCATGTTCATTCACCTATCTCATATAATGACATGTGTTGAGATACATTTCTACTCATACCATAAAAAGATTAGCAACCTAAGTATAAGAAAAAAGGGATACGAAATAAAAAAAGAAGAGCATTGAATTTAACTCAAGTACTCTTCACGACGCTTGTAGAGGACGAAGAGGGCGATCCCTACGCCCGCGAGAGGGAAGATTAGGATTAATAACAGTATTCCCGGAGTTGAACCTGATAGTGAAAATCTGACGATGCCTGCATGATTAGGAGTACCAGCAATATAACCTGAAATGTAGAGGCTATCAGTACCAGAAACCGCAACTCCAAACCCATCTTGACTCTGAGGATTTCCCCAGATCATATCCCACATTTTATTTCCTGAGGAATCAAATTTTGCAACATAGATATCCGCCGTAAGCACCTTAACTTTAAGCTCTTCTTGAGATCCCACAATATAAAGCATTCCATTAGCATCTATTGTTATTCTATGCCCATAGGTAAACAATTCCCCACTATTGAACGTAACATTCCAAAGCTTTCGTCCCGTTGAATCAAATTTCACGAGGATTCCATCACTAGTTGAAAGACCAAAGCTATTTGTTCGGCCGGTGACGTAAATGTTATGACTGGCATCAGTGACTACACCCCTGCCATAATCTGATTGATATCCACCCCAAGTGACATTCCAAACCATATTTCCACTTGAATCATATCGTGCGAGAAAGACCGCGGTGGGACCTGGGCCATAAGATTGAGTCTCACCACTAAGATAAACAGCATTACTCCCATAAATTGCAACCCCAACTGCTGAATCAGTGCTGGAGGATGAGCCCCACGTTTGATTCCAGAGAAGATGTCCCGTGGAATTGTATTTCAAAAGAAGTCCATCCATCGAACTGGAATTTGAAGTATATCCCGCAAGATAGATATTATTCGCATCATATATTGCCATGTCATGGATCGCATCATCAAGTCCAACAATTTTACCCCAAGTTCGATTCCATTTTTGATTCCCATCTGGATCATAACACACAAGGGTTGTGTTCGGATGTCCTCCTGTTGCTGTACTGCCCGCTACATAAATTCGATTACCGAATACTTCAACCGCAGTAAACTGATCCGCATTGCCTGAAATATTCCATATTCGTGTCCATATTACGTTTCCCACAACATCATACTTGTGAATAAAAGCCGCATGATCTGAAGTGTAAACATTACCCACCAAGTATACACTATTGTCTGCCACCGCAACATCGGTTCCTGTTGTAGTTGTTGTCGAATCATATAAGTATGTTCAATTCCAATCCTCAACGGGTGTATTTGCCCCCATCGCCGTTGGAATAAAGCAAATACTTATCATTAAGACGCAAATGATTATAGATGCTAAAATTGCTGTTGAATCTCTTCGTACTTTGTTTTTTATCAAAACTTTCATAACAACCGCTCTCTAAGAGTTTGATTTTAATGTCCAATTACTTATTATATAAAATCTACAGTTAATTTTCATCTATAAAAAAGGAAAACTAAATATACTTTGATTGATCGATAGTAACAGTACTGTGGTATAATTCACATTCAACTAAAGTTGATAATATGGGCTGGAAAACGTCTCTCCGTCATCAGTTTCGAGTTCTCAGGTATTCCGTCCTCATGGCTCTCCGAAGCATGCGCCACCGCAGTTTTCGGACCTTTCTCACGGTCTTGGGGATCCTAATCGGCATCACTACCTTCACCGCCCTGATGTCCGTCGGCGTTGGAATGAAAACTGAGATAACCCAAATTTTGGGTCAGTTTGCGGGCGCCAGCATGGTAGTAATGAGCAAAATCTCCTCTAGTCGCCCCAGCATCCCCGGGAGTGTCGCCGGGTACTTAGAGCAGATCGACGGGATAAATTTTACAACGGGAATGATTACAGACTTTGGAGATGTGAATGGGGAGGGGGTGATGCTCTCCGGGGTGGAGAGCGAAAAGATGCTCTTCCTCCTCGGGTTGAAGATCGTGGAGGGTATGGATTTAAAGGACGCAGAAGCCGCAGGGATAACTCGCCCCTGTGTGATAGATACCGACGCCCAACAGAAACTAGGTATTAGGGTTAACGAGACGATCATCGTCACATCCTCGCTCTCTGGGATTGTGATGGAACTCACGGTGGTTGGGGTCGTTGAGTCGCTCGGATTTGGGGATATGGGACCCATGGGAGGCGGGATGTCCGGAATGGTCCATTTAGAGCTTGTCACCCTTCAGGAGATCCTTGTAACGACGAATGTGCAAGTTATTATGGTCGGGCTGGAAGATGGTGCTGCTGATGATGCTGTCGCGGATGCTATCCGTGAAGTCTACCCCGAAGCCCAAGTTATCACGGAGGAGGAGATCTTAGCAATGATGGATCAGATCGTTGGAATCATCAATGGGGTACTTTTAGCGCTCTCCGCCATTTCTCTCGTGGTGGGTGCATTAATGATCATGTCTACAATGACGATGAGTGTATTGGAGCGGACACGTGAAATTGGGATTATGAAATCCATTGGAGCAAAACGCACTCATGTTTTAACTATATTTCTCACCGAAGCGTTCCTGATCTCGTTAGTTGGGGGTGTACTCGGCTCATTAGCCGCTGTTGGCGCGATTTTAGGTTTGGATCAAATTATGGCTGGATCTTACGGTTTTTCTATGCCCTTTTCCTTTGAACCTTGGATTTTTATTACGGGAATGCTCCTTGCTGTGGGAATTGGATTAGCGAGTGGTGCATATCCCTCGTGGCAAGCGGCCAGCGTAAAGCCTGTCGAGGCCCTTCGATACGAATGAGGCTAGATGAATGACTTTGGAAAAATGTATTTTGAAGTTGGCAATGGAATCCCTCCTATGTGATGATCTCATTTCCAAAGAATTATTAGTGCTGAGTTCGCTACTTAATGAGCCAGGGCTTCGGGTGTCAGATATTCACGCTGTCTTAGGGGGAAATAAATCCTGGGTAAGTAACTTATGCTCACGATTATCACGGACTGGACTTGCGATCTCAGTTAAAGAGGGGCGCGAAGTATATTACAGTTTAACAGAAAAAGGAGAAGATGTGGCCCAAAACGCTTTCAACCTCATTCATAGTTTAGTAAAAGCCGAAAAAATTCCCCATTTCCTAAGTGATAATACCTATATTTTATATAAAACTCCGAATTCGGATAAAGCAGATGAGATAAAGAAACTTAGATATCCGATTCACACCCATAAAGGAGCGCTTTTACTCAATCAAGCTGAAAAAAATCTTCTCTTCATCGGAAAAAATAAAAATAACAAGCTTTTAATTTTAGATATTCCAATTACCAATATTGAAACCTTTAAAGAGGGCTTTAACTCCTTTTATAAAAGGCGTAATCGCCCAATACCCACTCCAATAATTCTTAGGTATCGAAAAGACGCTGAAGTTTTCCAAACAATCTATATCTTTACTGATTATCAAACTTTTGGACGAGTCACTCAAAATTCTCAATGGTTTAAGTTCTTAAATCAAGAAAAGACCGAGATAGCGACGAAATTGGAAAATTCCAAATCTCTAAATTCAAATGATAACGCGTCAATTATAGAGGGTATCGGTGAATAAAAAATGCCGAAAAAAATGGTAGAGCTTAAAAATATCACCAAAACTTATGACTTAGGCGAAGTCAAAGTCCACGCATTACGAAGTGTTAATTTAACCATATATGAACAGGAATTTTCCGCAATTATGGGTCCCTCTGGCTCTGGAAAAACGACATTATTAAACATGGTTGGTGCCCTTGATCTACCGAGTACCGGGCGTGTCATAGTTGATGGGATGGATATCACGGATTTTTCCGAAGGGGAAATTTCCGATACGCGCTGTAAAAAAATCGGTTTTATATTTCAATTCTTTAATTTAGTGCCGCTTCTAACTGCCATTGAGAATATTGAGCTACCCATTCTCTTTTCAGGCGAGTTAGAGACCCGGGAGGCTCGCGAAAGGGCAAAGGAATTATTAAACCTAGTTGGGCTGGGAGACCGCCTCTACCACCGCCCTGCTGAGCTCTCAGGCGGCCAGCAACAAAGGGTTGCCATCGCCCGTGCTTTCGCAAATAACCCTGCCATTATTCTTGCGGATGAACCCTCCGGAAATCTTGATCGCATAACTGGGATTGAGATTCTCCAGCTGATGAAGCGTCTGAATCGTGAGGAAGGGCAGACTTTCATTATTGTAACGCATGATCCTGCCGTTGCGGGCGTCGCGGAACGCATGATTTATGTAATTGATGGACGGATCGCAAAGGATCGTCCGCGTGGGGTCGCCCCCCCCGATGACGTTCTAGTTTCTGAAATGAAGATCAATCAGGAAAAAGAACTCGCTCATTTACGATTTCTAAAGAAGCAAATTGAAATTATAAAGCGAGACCTTCTAATTTTCAATCAAAGACGGCATGAGATCGATCCCGTCCTTGTTAGAAAAATTAAAGGGCAATATAATAACATGCTTGAAGATTTGAGAAAAAAAACCCGATGGTTGGTGAAATAAAAAAGAGGGTGAAGTATTATGAAGCAACGAACTAAGTTATTTTCAATCGGACTTCTAGCGATATTAGTATCAGTCCTGTTCATTAACGGTTTTATTCAAATTAATCTGACGAATACTGGATCGAATTTAGGTTCGAATAAAGAAAATCCAACCTTTGGGAACGCAGATACGCAATTTACTATGATCTACGGAGACCCTACCCAGCTTACTGTACAAAAAACGGAAAGTGTTTCTATCGATCTATTTCCTAATGGATCTGTCCGGTCACACCGGGTGACTATCAATTTTGTTATGGAAAATGAAGCGTATGAGAATTGTAGCTTCGATTTGATCGATCGATCCGAATCTTGTGATCTTGATACAATTAAGTTTCAAAAGGGTACCTTCTCGGAGGTGCCACTATATGATATTATTGCCACGGATGAAGATTTTGGTATTAATATCCTAAAATGGTCAAATCTTTCAGTCTCCGCAAGGTCAAAAGCTGAATTTGGATATGTAATGACGAGTTACAAGCCCGCCCCAATTACAGTTGAGACTGAATATTGGGTGAATGGATCATTAATTGCAATCGACCCTGCAAAGAATGAAATTAATGCAAGCATCGGTTCATTTGTTTCAAATATTATCCGGATTCGGAATATTCAACAACCACTATACTCGTCTTATGACTCCGGAAAGCCGACCACCCTCGCCCTCCTTACCCTCATGATACCCTATGAAGAAGAGGAGGAGGATCGCGATATAACCGAACCTATTTTCAGTGCTGCTCCTATTTTAACTACCGAAATATTAGGCATCCAACAAGCTTCCTGGCTTGTCTTAGGGGATGAGTATGAACTTAATTGGTCGACAACGGTTGTAAAAGGCGGTGGTTGGGGGATTATCGAGTTACAACCGATTAGTATCAGTCTTATTCAAGCTTCATCCATTACTGGTGGTCTATTTGATGCATTATCCGGCTTGCTTGGGATTGTTGCAGCACAACAGGCCTACTGGGCAGCCCTTACCTTAATGGCTATGATTGAAGAACTGATGGGCATGATGGGTATTTTCGAGATATTGTTAAATGATATTCAATTAATGCTAGGCACGTTCTCTATGGTCAGTTATTCTTTAATTAATTCCCTACTAATCAGTCTTGTTGAGCTTGATATGGCCATGACTTCTCTGCAGGAGATTTATACACAGTTAAGTAACATGTATACTGATATTGAGGCGCAGTTTGGCTATTTTGATCCCATAACAAGCGAATTTCGGACGATCCTTGGAATTTTACCAGAGGGGGTCACTTCAAATGGGCTAATCGGTCTCGGGATCCCCTATATGAGCCTCCCATTATTAATTGATTATTATGAAGATATTGAACGGCGTATTATAGCTTCCTTTGGTGCCCAGCTAATTGAACTCTTAGGAAGCCCTGCTGTAATTAATTTTACCTCTACAACAGATGATTTTTCTTTACTGATCAACGCAACCGCAACACCGCTACCTGATAACTCTACTGATTTCTATGTCTTCATCGATATTGCCAATCTCTCATTGCCCATCGCTCTTGGATATTCTTTAAATCTCACAGCCTCATACGAATTCCAATTAGATGTTCCACTTGATAGGTTAATTTTTGAATATATTGATGATTTCTTTGGTGCCCCCTCGATTCCTTTTGATATGTTTTCGATTCCAGGTTCTCCTGGATCAAACATTCCGGGATCTTATACTTGGATATTGGATCTATTGCGGATTGGTCAGTCAGCGCTTTGGACAACTATTGGTAATTTAACGCGCTCCATTTCCACCTTACTGCTTCTGCTTGACTCCTCCTTCTCTCAGGAGACGCTTGATCTTCTCAATGCAACATTATCTGGATCGAGTGATATTGACCTCTCTAAGCCTATTTCATTAGAAAGTGGCTTTACAGGTCTCTCAGATTTATTGGGGATGTTCTCTGGACTGGAATCTCAGTTCAGTTCGCCATTTGGAAGTCCTTTCGGAGACTTAATACCAGATATGGGGTCAACCGCCTTACCAACAGGTGGGGTGGATATGACATTACTTGAAAACTTTGGATTCTGGACGTCATTGGATATTTATATAGAACCCGTTCTCCGTATCAGACAGCAACTCAACATCACGCTTCCTCTTGACTTCGGCAATCTGACAGCAGGTTTAGAAACCGGGATGGGTGGCATCGGTGGCATCGCTGGTATCAGTGGCATCGGCGGCATCGGTGACATCGGTTTAGGAAAATCGGCTGAAGATGGGTCGATGAGTGCATGGAATTGGACAAGTTCTGGTTTGACCGTTGATAGTTTCACCCAAACTAATTTACTAGAAGGGAGTATCGCCTATAAGCAAGTTCAATTCGATACATCCGGAAGTATTGATACCGGAAATATCACTTTGGCTCGTGAATTAAACTATACAATTCCTGTTAATCAAATCCTCTATAGCATAAGAACTGATAATACCCTTCCAACTCTTCGTGTTGCTATAGTTAGTGTGAATGCAACTGGACATGATGTTTATGCTATCAAAAAACATGATCTCTCCGATCTTACAGCTGGAACATGGTATAATTTTAGTTTTAATCCAGGATCGGATCCATACTACGAATATTACGATCCCTCATTTGATACTGAAACAGTAAAAGGAGTAGAATTGATAATAACTCCTCACACGTCTACTTCTGTGAATCTCGATATTGATTATTTTAATCTCTCGCGCTTAATTTTGCCTTACCCATACGATATGACAATATTAGATGGCTATTTAATTGGTGATGGGGTTGAAATCTTGCCAAATATTACAGTCCGAGATAAATGGACCTCTGGTCTGTTGATAAACGCCATTCAACTCGCGGATATGAGTGGTGATTCAGTTGATGATGTCATTGCTGGATCCAATGATGGGTATATCTATATTTTAAATGGTACTGACGGGATGCAACTCTGGAACTTTTCAGCAGGAAGCAGTATTTTAGATCTCTATCTTGAAGATATCAGTGGTGACACTACTCCTGAAATTGTATTTGGGACTACCAAGGGCGAAATATTTGTGATTAATAATTCACAAGCTGTTCTTTGGAATTTTACGACTGCAATGGATTTACAATACTTCCTACATGGAAATTTAACTGGAATTGGAAATGATCAACTATTATTGGTGAATGACAATAACATTACGGCTTACAATTACATGGGTAATCAAATCTGGAACCGAACTGTGAAAGGTACCATTCGATCAATTGATATTTCTGATATTAATGCTGATGGTTTGGATGATGTTGGAGTGGCAACTTCAAAATATCTAATCTACCTCTTTAACGGGACTACTGGTGCCGATATTTGGACTCCTTACATCACAGAGGAACGTCCAACCCATCTGAAATTAGGTAACCTTTTAGGTGATATTAACCAAGAAATAGTCTTTAGTACTGAAGAGGATTACTGTGTAATGCTCGATGGGACACAGGGGACTCAAATCCAAAACTTTACTGCCACCTCTATCATTCGTGGGCTCTACACTGCCAACCTAACTAATAATGCTTATCTCGATATTATCCTCCATACTGGTTTAGTAACAGGTCAAAATATTACTGCCTTTGCTGGAGATCTGTCTTCAACTCTCTGGAACTTTAACACTCCTTATGGATTTAATGCATTATCCATCTTTGATGTTATGAATGATAACTTAGACGAAGTGATTGCAACCACAATTGATAATTATGTATATGTAATAGATAATTCAGGGGTCTTACAGGAGAACTTCACCAGCGCCCGTAGTGTAAATCTAATTGCAACGAGTGAATTAACGGGCGATGGGGACTCTGAATACATCTTCGGGATGGGAAATAATTATCTGCAGGTCGTCAACGGTTTTGACTTTCAAACCGTGTGGATGACTGAAGAAGGTGTAGAAATTATAACGTTCCAGTTTATAAGAACAAACGAATCATTACAACTCCTCTATAATTTGCAAGATCCAATCACAAGCATGCTTGATTCATTCGGATTTTCTCTAACCGGTATGG
This sequence comes from Candidatus Helarchaeota archaeon, assembly GCA_016840125.1. The sequence continues at coordinate 26,165 of JAEOSY010000634.1, forward strand.
ATGATTTAACCAATCTTGCAAGCTTTGATTTAGGAAGTATGGATACGAGTGGTGCGGGAGCTGGTGGTATGGATATAGGTGGCTTGGGCAGTATCGGTGGAGGTGGATTCGATCTCTCTGCATTAAACCTAACCGGCACCAATTTCCCACTAACTGGAATTGGATTAGTAAATATGCTAGAGATGGAAATTTCTGTAATTGCTATACTTCAAGATATGAGTTTACTTGGATCAAGCCAGCGAGCTTATACAGGTGTTCATGAAGTACGACATGTCGATAAGGATACAATTAACTACCAATTGTACCCACTTATCACAACTGATGTGGACACAACCTATGTCCAGTATAAAGTCCGTAATTTTGAGGAACAACCAATAACGGTTCAGAATTTCGCCTTAAATCTAACTTGGAAAGGGCAGCCCTTACCTGAGAATCGAATTGTATTCGAAGGCTGGAATGGTACTCATTACATAAATCTTGGAGATAATCCTGTTTACAATATCAGTATGGCCGAACTTGGATTAAACTACTCAAATGGCATATTGCTCTTTAAACCATATATCGAGATCGAAGAATTAGAGAAAACTTTGGTTACTGTTGATTGGCTAGGTCGGGAAATAAGAATAAGGATAAACACCACTGGTGGCACCTCGAACGACCTTATAATCGCACCTTGGGTTGATATTTCTATCGAAATGTCAGGCATTACTACACCCGGCGTTTCTTCAACGATAGCCTATACAAAAACACACCCAACTTATGTTGTTCAAGCAGTTCCGACACCTGCTGTGCCAACTGATGATGATACTGGCAATGCCTTTTTGCTTATGATTCAAAGTCCTGTATTTTGGGCGCTACTCGTAGTAGGATTTGCCTCCATCATGGGATTTCAATATATGAATCGGCGTGAGCAAAAAGAAGTAAAGATTATTGCAACTAAAAAAATCACTAATTGGTTGAAAAAACGCGAACGGGGTTGGAATACGCTAGTAAATGCGAATGTTATGTCCGAAGATCAGTATTATACGCTTCGCCGGATCCGATATCGCATTTGGCAAGAACATCTGGTACCTCATCCTATAGAATCAACATTCACTGATAAAATATTAAAGTGGAAACTGATTGGAACCTTCATTTCCACTGCACTCATGAGGCGATTTTGGAGAGGTGTCAACAAACCTTCCCGACTCATTTGGATCATGAACACCTTGGAGGCAATGATGCTTGCTCCTCTTAAAAATGCTTATATCACTTTCAAAACGGCTCTAGGTTATATGAATCCATGGGATATGGATCGTCAGAGAAAGCGTGACTTATTGAAGAAAGCGAAAAACAAGAGGTTCTGGAAAAAAATTGAACCTCCTCGAAAGCCAATTCGGAAGAAACGAGTTGAAATCATCAGTGCTCCCTCAGTCAAACTGAAAGCTAAGTCCCCTATTGATCTCCCGAAAGATGCTAAAAAATGGGATGATGAATATAAGACAGATGGGGGGGCGCTTATTAAAAAAATAAGTGATGCTAAAAAACTACCACCATTTGCCAGTAGGGATGGCCAAATCTTTTATACACTGTCTCAACGAAAATTCGTAGGTATGACTTTAGGTGAACTCTCGAAAAAGTTGGAGTACCCTGAGTTCGAGATCCTTGTTTCTCTGGTACGCCTTTTTGAAAAAGGTTTGATTCTCTTACTGCAGGAAGGGAAAACCCTCAGCGATGATCTTTGGGATATCGGCGGTTCTCTCCGGAAGTACGATTCCGAACTTGAGAAATTGATAGATTCTGCTGAAGATTTGGAAATTGAAATCGAAGAGGGTATCGAGTTTCTCCAAACTGAAGTCAAAAATGATAACAATAACGAATCATCAACCGAGGACTAGAATCATAATAAAAATGAGATGCCTATAAAACAGAGGTAGGGAATTATGAAATACTCTAAAATATATAGACAGAAATCGAAACTTATTGGTTTACTTCTATTGACATTTCTTTTGATTCAATCTTTCATGGGTGTATCCTTAGCAACTACTGCAAAATACGCTCAGAACTATGACGATACAATTCCAGAAATAAGAAGATCTGTTAATGATAACACTTTTGCAGATCTACAAAATCTGCGTGTAACCTTTAACATGAGTGAGGGCATTAGCCTCATAAGGGGCGTTAATTTCTCGTATGATAGTGTAGGGGCTGGACCACACACAGTTGATATACAATTCGCGGGTGATTCTTCATCCGCAAACTATTCTGCTACAGGGATCCCTTACGCCAGTAGCGATACATGGAGAATTTTCTACTGTGATGGTCCGATTTACCTTCTCGATGATGCTCCTGCGGTCAATCTCATCGGAACCCAGCCATCGACCAGTTGTATTCGAATAGGTGGTGATACTCCTAGCACCGGTGATAGCTATCGGGATATGGGAAGTGGTTGGATTGTTGATTCCTATGAATATCTCATACAGCTCATCTATGAGTGGGTGCTTCCATTGAACATTTCAGAGAGCGTTGCAGGACAGATCACGAGTTCTGATAATATAGATGCTTATTTCGTAAACTTAACCGCTGGAGTGCCTTATATGTTCGTTCTAGATCGGACCTCCGGAACTGGCAATCTCAATATACGGTTAGTCGCTAATCAAGAACTAACTAATAACAATCTTACCCAGTCTCTAGGAACTTTTGACCCAGAATATCTCGCATATACCCCGATAAGCAATGGAACCTACGTTCTGCTCGTTGAAGCTGAAACTGGCGGAGTCGATATTGCGGATTACACTATCACATATTTTGTTGATAATGCTCCAACATCGAACACACCAAGTCCCGTAATTACAACTAGTACTGGGACAGAAACCATTGGGTGGATTCTCTATGATGATTTTGGCGCTAGCTATTATCGGATTGTGGTCAATTCCACTCCATCTACATGGTATACTTGGATTAATAATACTGACCTACAATACCCAATTAATCGATCTTTACCTGGCAACTTCAATTATACTATTCAATATAACGATACGGGGAATAATTGGGGATTACCTGATGAAGTGAGTGTAACTATTTTAGATAGCCCCCCAACCTCAACAAATCCGGATGATGTAACAACACCTACCAATAGTTCCGCGAGTATTCCATGGATTCTGACAGATGATTATGGCGCGGGTTATTATCGAGTTTTTGTGAATTTTACACCTTCCACGTGGCAGCTATGGATAAATAACACCTCAATAGACTATCCAATCAACACGAGTCTGGGTGGTTTGTATGATTATGTTATTCAGTATAATGATTCCGCTGGAAATTTGGGAACAGCTGACTCGGTAACCGTAGTGGTTGTGCCGGATACTACACCACCAACCTCCAATCAACCAAGTAATATAACTACCACGAGATCAGGTATTGAAACCATCGATTGGATCCTCTCTGATAATATAAATCCGGGTTATTATCGGGTCTTAATTGAATCGACTCCTTTAGGTTGGAATAATTGGATTAATAATACGAACCTACAATATCCAATCAATAGAAGTACACCTGGAGTTTTCAATTACACAATACAATTTAATGATTCAGCAGGGATTTGGGGTCTGTCTGATACTGTTTTTGTTACCATCCTTGACAACCCTCCAAATTCCACCTCCCCTTCAGATATTATAACCTCAACCACAAGCTCCGCGAGCATTCAATGGGTGTTAACAGATGATTACGGAGCTGGTTCCTATCGGGTGATCGTAAATTCGACTCCTGGTACCTGGCAACCCTGGACTAACAATACGAATCTAAATATTCCGGTTAATACCACTTTACCTGGGTTAATCAATTATACCATTCAATACAATGATTCAGCTGGGCAATTAGGACCCCCTAATACTGTAATTGTGACTATTTTGCTGGATGCACCCCCAACTTCAAGCAATCCTTTAGATATATCCACTTATGTATCGTATACTGAAACTATTGGGTGGATCTTAACCGATGATGCCGGAGCTGGCTTTTACCGGGTTTTAGTGAACGGGTCACCTAGTGCTTGGAATCCATGGATTAATAATACCTCTTTAGATTACCCTATTAACACAACTGTCTCTGGAATTTATAGTTACATGATAGATTTTAACGATTCAGCAGGTCAACTCGGGATATCTGATACAGTCATTATTACAATTGATATTGATGATCAACCTCAATCGAGCCAACCCTCAGCCATTACAACATATGTCGGTTACGCAGAAACGATTGGCTGGATTATAACTGATGACGTCGGTGCAGGCTTTTACCGGGTTTTAGTAAATGGGTCCCCTAGTACGTGGAGCCCTTATATAAACGGATCGTCTTTAAATTATCCAATCAACACTACTATCATAGGGGCTTTCAATTATACAATTCAATACAATGATTCATTTGGTCAAATGGGTGTCCCTCATACAGTAATAGTCTCAATATCTACCGATGATCCTCCGACATCTAACCAACCCTCGGATATTGCAACGGTAGTAAATTATGTTGTTTATGTTGGATGGGTTTTGACTGACGATGTAGGTACAGGCTATTACCGTGTATCTATAAACGGGACTCCAGGACAATGGGCAACTTGGACAAGTGGAACTCCGGTGAATTATCCTATTAACACCTCCAACCTTGGTGTTTATGATTACACGATTGAATATAATGATACCGCGGGGCAGTGGGGTACGCCCGATACTGTTATTATAACAGTTACTGAACCTCCACCTTTTCCTACAAGTGAAACCCAAGTTAATCTAACCTGTTCCATAAATGGTACGATTGCAGCGGATCAAACTGGATTTGCCATACCGGTGCAGGGATGGAATAGTACTTATTTAAATATGACTGTATCCGATGTCATGCTTTACGATTATGATTATGAGATTGAGAATGATGTGGGGGGTGGATATGGATTCAGATATCGCCTAGATACAGCTGCAGGCGAAGAATGGGTGATGGGATTTAACCTTACGGGAAGTTGTACTTTAGATACCATTGATTTCATGTATACTACCTATGTAGGAATTTTAGAATGGGGTATTGATACGGCTTATACACAGGTAACTATCTATAACGCTACGTATCATGGAAACAACAGCCGGATTGAACCAGATCAGGTGATTTATAATGAAACTGAATTAGGATTAGAAGCACCATTACCTCTTGTATATCCCTGGGTTTCAGGAAGCACTGCTGGCTACTGGAATGGAACGCTAACCAACAAGCCTATCTTGAATGTTACTAATACATATAATGGATACTTCTTTATTGGATTCAGAACGAACTCATCCTTCTTCTGGCATTACATGAACGATGCGGATGATGCAGAAGGTGATCAAGGAATCGTATACAGAAAGGGATTTGCAGATTCATGGTATAATACAAGCACACCAACAGATCTCTCATTGCTACTGGATATTATTCCTCTGCAGAGTAGCGCGAGTCCATCCGAACTGAATATGCTGTTAAATTCAATTCCTGTTACTGCTCTTGGGAGCTGGAATACCTCGAGCTTCCTCATCCCAGAAGTTTCAGGGGAAATCCTCTTCGATGTATCTGCAAATTGGTACAATATCTCATTCCAAGCCAATTGGACGAGCCAGCTACTGCAATTGGGTACCGCAGTCACTTCCTATTATGCGGAACCTCAGAATCCCATCGTTAGTTGGAATGTCACCATTCCAGCTGTTTTCGCGACAGGATCTTATGATAAAAAAATCAACGTCACGATCCCGGTCACTTGGAACACTACCAATGTCTATTATAATACTGTTGAACACAATAACAATTCGTGGGAGGAAATTACCAATTCCAAGTATGTGTTAATTGGTGATGCAGATAATGGAATGTGGATAGTTACCTGTGATGGCGCAAATTGGATATATGACCTTACTCTTTCGAAATCAGTTCTATACACTTTCGATGTTGTCAATATTACAGCTAGTTTAATCAATCCTGTTTTTGATAGTGGAAATGATACCACCCAAGTCTTCATAACTGATCAGTATTCACTTGTTCTTGATGACACCTTGACAGGGAAAGGTGTTGGAACTTTTATTAATCTCACATGGAACGTCGCCCAGAGCATCCATACGGATGGGATATACCAAATCATTGTATCCTGGTTTAATGGGACGGAGGCAGGAATGTACAATGCAAGTGTGCAAGTCTATAACTCAACGTCCATTGCGATTGTAAGTCCAGAACATCGAGGCACAATAATCGAAATGGCAAAGGGACAGATATTTAATTTAACAATCTATTATAATATGTCCTACTGGACTGGAAGTTCTTGGGGGACGCTGCACTTGAATAACACAATGGGTGCGAACGTAACTTATATTTTTCAGGGGGCGGCACCCAAACCGATGGTTAATACTACAATTGGAGGCTACTCAGCCTGGACTGTGACAATTACCTCCCCCAATATCTATGGAACCTACCCGATCTATATAAATGCGACCGCGTGGGGTAATATTCAGAATTACACAAATTATTTAATCACTTTACAAGTCAAACAATACGGAACAAATCTTATATTTAATGATACTGCGAAAGAAGTCGTTTGGGGAACGCCCATCGCATATGGCTTCATCTATACCAATTTAACTGGCCATTCCATTATAACGGATAATATTACCATCGACTGGAAATATGATTCTGATGGGGCATATCGAGGTGTTTTACTGGAAGGGTTAAATTATACAGTATCATATAATGGGGGTACAGAGGAATACACGATTACATTCTCCAACTTCTCAGCTCACACGTATAAACTACTCTTTCACATCGAGGGCGATGTTTATCAATCACAACAGGCACATCTGACACTCATATTCAACAATAGGACCACCTCTTTGATTAATCAGACGAACGTTCCAAGGTTGGTGTATCAAACTAATGGTCTTCTGAATATAACAGTTTATTATGAGGATTTAGAGGACAATCTAGGAATTTCTGGAGGTCTTATACAATCAAACTGGTCCTTAATTAAGGATTATCTAGTGCAGGAGATTGGCGGAGGATTTTACAAACTCTCCTTGAATGTTTCGAGCGTAGCGTTAAATAATTATTCAATTTTAATAAGTGCGAATAAAAATAATTATGAGGCTGCGAATTTACTAATCCAGTTAGAGATTTATGGGTATCCTACAAATATTACGTCTTTATATGCTCAGAATTTAACCGGAAACTATGCAGTTATTTATGCAATGGAAAACTGGACAATTTCCTTTGAATATATAAATGCATCTAATGGAGCAGGTTTGACAGGAGCAACCATTTCTGCAACTTTGGGAGGCGAAATTTGTGCTTGGCAAAATGGGGTAAATGGAAATTATACTGTTTGGGCGGATGCTAGTAAATTAATAGCACCTGTGTCCGGACAAAACTATACGTTATCAATAATTATCGAAAAAGGACTGTACGAGACCCAAATTATCATAATTACAGTCAATATCACCGATTTACCAACACAGCTTTATCCAGAATATGCGCTTATCGCTGCCACAATCGATGATTTTTTTGAGATTCGGGTGCAACTGAATGATACATACAACCAGCTGGGTGTCGATGGGACTGTATGGTATGATTTTCAGGGGCAACAACAGGAAATGCACTCCATAGGGATCCTCGGGTTATATTCTGCAATTATAAACCTAACAGATTATGTTTCAGGCGTTTATCAAATAAATATCAGTTCTTGGGCAGTGGATTATCAAAATGCATCCATAAATATTGCCTTGAATGTTTCTCGTTTGAAAATCTACCTGATCCCCGAAAGTGATCCCTTTACAGGATACACAACCGTAATTTTGAATACTACCATTCAAATTAAAGATTCGAAAAATAGAATTGTTGAAAATCTAAATATCAATTATAACATTTCTACTCAAATGATTTCCGGCTCGTTTTCCTATATCGGAAACGGCATTTACAGTGCGACTATCAATATAACTGCTTTGCCTGCCGGAACTTATACTTTGCAAATTTCATCTATGCAAACTGTAAAGTTTAACCAAAATATAACTGATTTCAGTTTAGATGTTGTAAAAATTCCAACCATGGTAATCCCCGCAGAACTGAATATCACAGGATATTATGGCAACGAGTATCTCTTGACGGTCACTTATTTGAATACGTTACATGGTTTATTAATCAGTGGTACAAGTCTTGAATATGAAATTCAGGGCCAAATTCCTTTCACTACTTTGACTGATATCGGTGGTGGTAGTTATCAAGCCATACTAAATTTGACAGATATTGGCATTGGCAGCTATATTATTAACGTGCAGACAACTGGCGCTTCTGCTATCTACCAAGATGCGAATAAATCAATCGACCTAAACATACTACCAAAAATCCAAACGAAACTGATAATAAACATCTCTTCTATAATCGAAGTGGGTGAAATTCTTAATATATCACTCTTGTTACAAGCAGTAGACTCAACCCCTATAGCTAACCAGATAATCATTTATTCAATCAGCACGGAATTTCACAATGGTTCGGATGAAATTATTCAAAGTTCTTTAGTTACCAACACTTCAGGGATGGGAATTGTCGGTTATCTTGTCCCATTCGGCGCATATTACATTAATATTCTTGGGACTTTTCTGGGCGCGGGTAATTTAACAGAAACGTGGAATTCATCTCTTATTTTCGTAGAAAGCATTTCCTATAATTTAACAGTTCAAGTTCAATCAAGCATAAATGTTGGAGAAAGTCTATTGATACAGGCATTTTTATCCAATCAAACACATCCGATCAGTGGGGAAATAATAAATTTCACCATAATTGTTCTTGTTTCCGAAGATGTTTCGATGGAATATCACTTAAACGGTACTACCAACTCGAATGGAACAGTTTCAATCACGTTTGAAGTTCCAGAGAATGCCCTTTCCATCTATATTTTTGCATTATATACTAACATAGAGGGAAAGGTAACCTCTACAGAACCACAAATTGTAATTGCCGTAGATCCTTGGAGTGCTTTGTGGCAAAGAATCGCTCTCCCAGTTGCAATAATCGCGCTGCTAATTATTTTAGGAATATCTGGCTTCTATTTAATTAGAAGGGCAAGATCACGATTCATGTCACTTGAATCTAAGAAGCGTCAATTACTTCAGAGGAGAGCTGAGAATCGGAAAGAAATTACTATCATTACCCAAGGAATCCAGCAAATTCGTAGCGAAACTCTAAAAGAAGCGGAAGCAGCAACGAAGGCTGCAGATTATGTAAAGGCAGCAAAATTATATGATAAAGCAGGAAATCTTACTTTAGAACTAGCTGATAAGAGTGTGGCTAGAGAGTTCTTTCTCAAGGCGAAGGAAATTGAAAAACTTGCAGACAAAGATATAAAACAAAAGGATTTGAAGGGACAGCGTGATAAACTCTTAGATAAAGCAAGATCAGCGATTCGGGAACGCGATATTATTGAGGCATCTCGGAACTATCGTCAAGTAGCTGAAATCTCTCGGATATTAGGAGAGCGCGAACAAGCTGCTAAATTCTTAAAACTTGCTGATGCAGCTCATGAAAGAATTGAAGCCTTAAAAGAGGGTGATTTGCGTAAGAAAAGTGGCGTTTATCTATCTAAAGCTGATAAATCCATGGGAAAACAAAATTTCCTTGATGCTGCGAAAAACTTTGAAGAAGCTGCCAAATTAATGCTTATGTTGGGCGATGATGAAGGTATCAAGCGCTTTACTGGCTGGGCGAAATTAGCTCGTGAGAGAGAAATATTGAAAAGTGAAAAAACGAAAGAAGAATGGGAAAATGAGATGATTGAAACTCAAAAGGAGTTAATTCGAGAAGCCAAGGGTTTGGTTAGAGTGAAAAATTATGAAGCAGCAGCAGAAATATATAGTAAACTTACAATTTATGCATTAGAACTTGGTAACTTGGCTTCAGTTAAGAAATTTAAGAAAGATATTGACTTTTGCAGAAAACAAGCAGCTCTGAAACAGATTAGCCCAGAAACCGTAGGTCTAATGAGAGAACGCAAGAAATTATTAGCCAATGCTGAAGAAGCCATAAAGAACAATAGATACGCGGCGGCAGCGAGATATTATAAGCGGATTGCCACGATATCAGAGAGTATAGAAGGTAAAGAAGTAGCCCGAACCTACATGAGGCAGGCAAATTATTATCTTGATAAGGTTAAAGAAAAGCGGTTAACTAAAGAAATAAAGGTTGAAGAGGAAACGCTTATCAAAAAGCGTGCAAAGCCTATCGCTAAAGTAGCTGACGATGAACTAGAAGAAACTAAAGCTAAACTTGCAACAACTGTTAAAAATGCAAGGGGCGCACTAAAAACCGGAAAATCAATCCTTGCAAAAGAATTGTATGAAAAAGCTTCGTTAATAGCTGCAACTATTGGAGATAAAGAAAGTGAATTAAGATATAGCCAAAAAGCCGAAGAAATTGGTGCTCTCAGACCCCAAAGAAAAGTTACTAATGAAGGTGTATTACGCAAAAATATCACAGTTTTAATGAAAAAAGCAGAGAAGGCACTTCAAAAGAAGAAGTATCGCGAAGCAAAAGACTCTTATGAAGAAATTTCTGAGTTGTTCATACAATTAGGAGACGAAGACGCCGCAAATGATTTCCTTGAGAGGGCAAATTCCGTACGTCGTCTCATAAAAAAGTAAAAAATCACTTATTTTTTTATTTCTCTTCCCATATAAATGGATTTTGGGGGCACATCTTTATACACTGTTGCGTTTGAGCCTACAATGCTTCTTGGACCTATTTTTACACCTGGCATAAGAGTGGCACCAATACCTGTTTGTGAATAATCCCCAATCATCGCTCCCATTTTCCTTCGGCCACTATCGATTTTAGAACCTTTAATACTTACTGGAACTGTTCTTTTATCAAATCGAAGATTTGCCGTAATAGTACCTGCTCCAAGATTCACTCCCTGACCGATAATGCTATCTCCCACATACGAAAGATGGGGGATTTTCGCGTCATCGAAGATGCTAGTATTTTTTATTTCACACCCATTTCCGATGCGAACATTATTACCAATACAACACGAATCCCGAATATAACAGTTAGGTCCAATGTCAGAATTCTCTCCAATAAGGAGCGGTCCAACTAAATATGACCCAGAACGGATAATGGTACCTTTTCCTATACCAACATTTCCATGAATTGTAACATTCTTTTCGATTGTCCCCTGCTTTTTCAGGTCTATTCGATTCAAGAAATAAGTGTTCGCATCTAACACATCCCATGGTTTCCCGAGGTCGATCCAAAAATTTTCAATTTTAAATATTTTGATGATTTCCCCTTGATCAACTAACATTTGAATAGAATCCGTAATTTCAATTTCATCTCTTGGCGATTTAGGCGTCTTTTGAATAGCGTCAAATATTTTTGGATTAAATATGTATAAACCCGCGTTTGTATAGGGATCATTGAGCACTTCCTTGGTATCTGGCTTCTCGATAATTTGAATAACATCTCCCGTATCGCTATTAAATTGTACGATTCCGTAACTTGTTGGGTCAGGAGCTTTTATCACGGAAATTAGCGAAACTTGGGAATTTGATTCGAATTTTTGAATTAACCTGGTCAAATCTTCGGGAGCTAAGAGGATATCACCATTCATTAGTAAAAATGGTTCAGATTGGATCAGTTGTTCCGCGCAAAGTGCCGCATGACCGGTCCCCAGTTGTTCTTCCTGAACTAAGTATTGTATATTCAGCCCTAATTTTGAACCATCTTGAAAATACTCTGTTATTTGTTCTTTCAGATATCCAACAATTAAAATAATATCCGTAATGCCAGCTCTCTCTTTTATGAGCTCTAACATTATCTGTAAATGTGGTTTTCCAGCTATTGGAAGCATCGTTTTGGGTCTTGTAAAAGTCAATGGACGTAATCTCTTTCCCTCTCCAGCTGCCATTATCACGGCTTTCATAAATTCACTTCCAATGTCTGAAACTAGGAATAATATCAATATAGAATTTATTTTGTATGAGATTATTTGAAAAGAATATTTTGAAGTTTTTCCTCTAATTTCTCAATTTTCGACTCTTTTTCTGTAACTAAACCATTTAAAAGGAGAATTTCTTTATCAAGTAACGCAGTTCGGTTTTTTTCTTCCTGTAGTTGATCCTGAATTTCAATTATTTTCCTCGACAAATCAGTAATTGTAGTGTCTGATTCATTGGTGTGAGACAGGTTCTGTTGAACATCTATGAGTTTTTTATTGAGGACTTTATTGTAAACTTTTAAAGAATGGATTTCCGACTCACGGCTTTTTATCTCTTCGGTCATTCGAAGACAAATCACCGGTAATTGATCTACCTGCTCCTGTAAATTTTCCATTTCCTCTAATTGTTGGTTGAGTATTACATCTTTTTTATTGATTGTAACTTGATATTCTTCTAGTTCTAATAATTCCCCCAATCCTGCTTTTTTCAGGATGTTTTGAGATGCTTGTATTCGCTCATTTTTATCCTCTATTTCTAATTTTTGTTGTTCAATGGTTTTTTGTAATTTATCTTCTTGAGCTCTCAGGTCTGTTATAGTTTGTTCAAGCGCGGGCGCGATTTGCCCTTTAAATATCGATATCTGGGTATCGAATTCATAAATTTTCTTTTCCAATTGACCGATTTTATTATCTCTTTCAACAATCATCTCCCCTCTGATCTTTAATTCTATTGCCATTCCATCCAATTTCGATTGTAGATCCTTAATTATTCCTAGATTTTCTGAAAAATCATCGTAATTTAATCTTTTCTCTTTCTCCATTGGTTGGTTTGATTCGGTAAGTTGCTCACTAGTCTTGACTTCTCCTTCTCGATCCCTTTTCTCTTGAACTAGTTGCTCCTGTAGTTTTGTTAGTTGAGCTCTCTGACGGAGTAGAAAACTTATGAAAAAAATAGCGATTCCACTCAAAAGTATAACAAATACAATTTGTAGGACTTCAATAAGGGCTATATTCTCACCTAAACTAGTTTAAACAATACTCGAATAAAAACGTTTATAATATCCAGATTAGGGGGAAGATGTTAGCTCGGGAGGAATAAAAAATAATTTAAGCGGCAATTTCCGTGGGTTCTAAAACAATTTTCGTTTTCATTATTTCTGATTTGCGGATGGGGTAAATGATTTTCGCCTCATTGTAGATTTCACTACCCATCTTTCCCAGAACACATTCCTGAATGAACTCGGTAAAGGTCAGTTGTTTGGATTTCTGTTCGATTATCTCTTTCATAATGGCCCGGATGGATTTTTGTTGGCTCGTTTTTGCCCGCTTTTGAGTAAATACAACTGCTGTTACCCGAATTTTATAGGTTCCTGCCGTATCTGAAGCGTCTGCCTTTACTGAAACGTTGAAAATTCCTTTTACTTGACTGGTTGTGCGACGAACTAGCGAGCTCATGTAATCTCTGGTAAAATCGTGACCCCAGAATTTTGTATGGGCATTCTCTTGTTCCAATTGTGCAATTTTAAAAAACATCTTTATGTGGGTTTGGCTGTAGTCATTGGTTATATCATACAACGTTGTCTCCACAGTTCGCCCAAGGACGTCTGCGCTCGTGGGAATTTGTGCAATTTCTACGCTTCCAAAATATGGTGGGGTAAGGACTGAATACCATGTTTTATTTTTCCATTTATCCAGTACTTGCGCTTTTCTTCGACCTTTCCTTTTACCTTTTGGTGACACCTAATTTCCTCGCTTTGTATTTTGTTTGAACTATATTACTATCTATAAAAATTTTTGCTATTTATTTTGTTATCTGGTCTTTTACAATCTTGGTTAGGGTCTCGATAAACTGAGAATCATGGGAGGCGGGAATACGGGCGCCTGCAGCGGCATCATGACCGCCACCCAGATATTTAGTGGTATCGATCCCTAGTTCGGAAATAGTTTTACGAAGCGCAATCCCGAGATGTAAACCTTTTTTGACTAGTTCATCTTGGGCGCGAGCTGAAATTTTGAAATCTACGTTATCCGATTTTGAGAAACCAATGAGCGGCTTTGAGGGTTTTGCAATTTTGGTTTTTACGGCAATAGTTGAGACGGTTCCCACCATCGTTTCATCACCCTCTCCTGCATAAAAATATTGCACATAATCGGTTTCGCGAATCCTTCCGGGGTGCTTTAACTTCTCCACAAGGGAATTTATTTTTGTTTGATATTGGTTTAAAAGGTCTTGTGCTTGCCGATAATGAGCTGCTCGATCCCCCAAACAAACGGCTACTCCAATGCCTGGGTTACGCGTCCTCCCGCATGCATTCAGCAATGACGCATACGTTCGTGCATCATTTAAATATAATTCAGTTTCAGTAAGTATTTTATAATTAGTTCCTACAAGACTACTCGCTTCCTCAGAAGTACCACCATGTGATAAAATTAATTGAGTGAGTTGGGTGGTCAAATTTCTTTTTTCTTCGGTGGATAAATCGGCAATTGTCCTCCAATTTTCACCAGCGTGCAGGGGAATCCCAATTGACCCTAAAAAGCGGATACATTCTTCCTTGTTTCCAGTAAGTGTGGGTAAATACGGTTCGGTTGTCTCCATTAATATTTGATGAATGGGTTTCAGTTCGCTATACTGAAAATAGAGGTCTTTTTCTGTCTGTATAAGCTTTTCTTTGATTCCTAACTCCACGATTTTAGCATTCAATCCGATTAGAGTGTGTTGTTTAGCTTTATCCTGAGTATCTCCTAATGCACCAATAAGTGCAAAATGGAGAAGGTCAAGGTTATCCTTTGGATTGAGATAGTATGCAAACAGGAAACTTACACCAGCCCCGCTGATTTCCGTGGAGCTATCAATTTTATAATGATGAGGATTTATTTCGCGGATATTTGGGGGTATATCCGGGAGGTTTAGCGGTTCGTGATGGTCTAAAATGATAATATTTGCTGTAGGTAAAAAATCTAAGATAAAATTCATTTGCCCACTTCCGAAATCCGAAAAAATATAAATATTTCTCTCTTCTTGTGCGAGGGATTCAATGAATGCAGGTTCTAATTGCCTTAAAATTCGTAAATGATAGTGAGCACCCATGCGGTTAAGAGCATTACATATTATTCCAGCAGCCGATATCCCATCCGCATCTATATGACTTGAAATTCTAATTATTGGCTTATCGGTTTTTATCCATGATTTAAATTTTTCTGCTGCCCCTTCTACAGCGCTTTTAAACTCTTCACTCAATCCCAATGGATTCATCAGTTGTTTCGGCTCGCTATTTCGATACTACATTTTTTAAAAAGAAAGAGCGGGAAAATTTACAAAAATGAGAAAAGATTACTGAATCAGGACCGCTGCCTTTCTCCAATCGTATTTCCAATCTTTAGGAAGTACTTTTTCATTTCGGTAATATTTAGATAGGCGATATATCTTGCTTTCAAGAAGTTGGAGACCCCGTTTCGAATGATGATCTTTTTTATTATCTTCCAAATGGCGTCTTAAATTAACAGCGCGTTTTATTAAATTCGTGAGATCTTCGGGAAGTTTCGACTTCAAATCCCGTTCCACGAGAATTTCAGTAATAGTATTTCCCGTAACGAGTTTCACAAGCGGAACACCGTATTGATCTCTCAGAATCGTTCCAATCATAGATGGATTAAGTCCTTCACGCGCTAACTTAACGATCAAATCCTCAACTTCCTCGGGAGAACGCGAAAACCAATCGGGTGCCTTTGCTCTCGGAGGACGGGTTGAGCTGGATTTACCCCTTCGGCGGGAATGCATGCGGGCCATCGTTTTTTCACCTTGCTAATTTTCTTGTGCTTTTTTAAAAACAAACCACCAATTCTTTTAAAAATTTCTTTCATTTTTTAAACAGAAAGGCGTTTCAGGATTACCTATAACTAAAACTTTAATAAAATTTTAGAAGAGTGTTCTTTAGTTTTATGTTGGTTGAAGATAGTGAATGATAAAGTAGAAAATCCCGAGATCATTATAGTTATTGATGTTGAAGCTACATGCTGGAAGGGTAGTCCGCCCTCTGGTCAAGAAATGGAAATTATTGAGATTGGTATATGCCCGCTTGAAGTAGCAACAGGTAAAAGACTCTCAAAAAGAAGTATTCTCGTTAAACCTGAGAAATCTACTGTAAGTGATTATTGTACTGAACTTACAACTCTCACTCAAGATCAAGTTAATGCTGGAATTACCCTGCGTGAGGCGTGCGCCATCTTAGAAAAAGAATATTTAACTAAACAGCGAGCATGGGCAAGTTGGGGTGATTATGATCTCTACCAATTTACAACTGAATGCCTTTCTAAAAAGGTCTCGTATCCTTTTGGAGAAAAACACTCAAATATCAAGAGCCTTTTTGCAACTAAACAGGAACTTAAAAAAGAGGTAGAATTAGAAGAAGCTTTGCAAATATTGGGTTATCAATTCGAAGGCACTTACCATCGAGCTGTTGATGACGCCTATAATATAGCCCTGACTTTCTCAACATTGCTCTAAAAGACTATTCTAATTAATTTTACTTAACCAATCTACTATTTTTCTCAAACCTTTTTGGCGATGTGAAATCTTGTTTTTTTCCATAATCCCCATTTCCGCATAGGTCTCTCCGTTCCCCTCATCTGGAATAAAAATTGGATCGTAACCCCAACCCTGACATCCTTTTTCATTTTTGGCAATAATTCCTTTCATTTCTCCAATAAATGTATGAGATTCCGTTTCGGATAAAATTAAGGCATAAACTGTCTTAAAGATAGCAATTCGATTGGACCTATTTTTCAACAGCTGAAGGATTCCAGAGTTCCCTATTGTTTTAAAAATATACGAGGCATATGGTCCTGGAAATCCGTTCAGACTTTGGATAAAAAGTCCTGTATCTTCCACAAAAAGTGGTTGTTTTAATTGAGTAAAGGAATGTTTGGCACTGAATAGAGCGATTTCTTCCAATGACTCTGACTGTAATTCTGGTAGTTCAGCTTCATAAAAAGAAATTTTAATATTATATTCATTTAGGATTCCTTTAATTTCTTGAAATTTGTGAATATTACTACTTACAAAAAAGAGCTTCATTGAACTACCTCCATCTCAATCAGAACAATCTAATATATTATCTTTGATTATCCCCTCAATTAGGCCATCCGCGATTAATAACAAAAGGATGTCCTTAACTACTTCTTCTGGAATTTCAACCATTTTTGAAATTTCAGGAAGAGCTATTGATTTCTTTGTCTTTAATTTATTATTAATATAGGTTAAAATTAAATCAACATAAACTTCATAAGCTTCTTCATCTTCATATTGAAATTTATCTAACTGCTCTCTCATTTTTTTCTCTATGAACTGTTCATCATCTTTAGTAAAAACCTTTTTCGCTAATTGGCTTTCCTCCACATCCTTATCAGAGAGTTCTAGAGATTTATAATGTTGTTGAATTTCATGGATTATCATCCATAATAAGCTAATTGCTACTAATGGAATGAGAATACAAGTAGCTAAAATGATTAACCAAGTAGGCGTCATGGAGAGGATTAACACACGCGTTGTTGGAGGAATAACTAATGTCGCAAAGAAAACCACAGTCCCTATAACGGCAATAATATAATAAATATCCTTTCTTTGGAGCAGATAGATCACCCTTCAACAGGTAGATGAAACTACTTTAGTATAAATTTATATGAATTCAATTTTAAATTTAATAAATAGATCAAATAAAATTTAAATAAATCAAAAAGACAAAAAAACAATTAAATCCTATAATTCTGCAGCTATAAATGTGATATTGAACTTTAGGGGAATTAATTGGAATGTCAGCTGAAAAAGATGCTCTTCAGGATGCAATTAATCGCGCCTTAAAAGCAGCTAATAGAGCTGTAAGGCGAAAAGCATATGATAAAGTAGCTGATATTTACTACAGAATAGCATCTATGTTAAATGAAATCGGGGATCAAGCGGGGGCACAGAATTTTTCAAGCGCCGCTAAACAGTTCAAAGAGCGCAATCAGATTATAGGGCAAATTAATCTTGCAATGAAAACTGCCGATGATGCATATAACACCCGTGATTATGCAACCGTTGCAGAGAACTATTTCAAAATATCAAGTCTTTCTGAATTGATAGGCGATAAAAATACTGCAGATCGGTTTAAAACAGAAGCTGAGAAATTCTTAAAATCAGTAAAAACCAAAGTTCAGGTGAGTAAAGAGGGGATGAAAACTATGAAAGAATTTACGCCGTCTATCCAATCTCAAATTCCTTCATCAGTAAAAATAAGCACCCCTTCAGTTCAAGTAGCATCAAGTTCCCATGTAAAAATGGATGATGCGATGATGGCGCTGGGTCTTGTTTGTCCCCATTGCGGAACGGAAATTAATCCAGAGTTGGATGTATGCCCAAGCTGCCATAAGGCTTTATAATTCACAATTCAGTGATAACGACCACGTTGTTCAATTTCTTCTAATCGGAGTATGACATCGCTCGTTTTTTCTTCACCAAGAATTTTGGTATAACCAGTTTTAATTGCTTCAAAACACGAATCTAAAATGTTAAAATGAGTACTTTGAAGGATTCGATGAATAAGATGTAAATCAACACCTCGATCCTCCAAATTTGTAGAATATTCAGCCAAACCAAAGTCAATCAAATAGATTTTTTTAGTTTTTATTTGATAAATCATATTGGAGGTTGTAAGATCCCCGTGGATGATGTTGTTTTTATGAAGTTTCCCAATTATTTCGCCTATAAACTCACAGATCTCTGTAATATCGTTCATAGGATTAAACAATAATTCCTTTACCCGTCTGCCTTCAATAAATTCCATTGTTATTGATGCATTAGGCACATCAATATAATAAATAGCTGGAGTGGAAATCCCAAATTTTCGGGTTTCCGTAAGTATCTTTGCTTCATGTATAGTACGCGCGATTCTCAGGCGTTGATCAAGAGCGGGATGCCTATAAGATTTAGGAATACGAACTTTTCTTAAAATAATTCGCCCATACCACTGTTCTTTGAATAGATAAGCTTCAGCGCCCTTTTTATAAAGCAATTTTATACGTCCCACGTAACTTTTATATCATCTATTCGTTGATTAGGTTTCACTAAGGTTTCATTAAGGGCCAAAGGTTGCTCATTTCGTGCATGTAGGAGTCCAGTCCATGCAATCATCGCTCCATTATCACCAGCGAGGTTGGACGGCACTGCAACAAATTTTGCGTTATGTTCTTCAGCTATATGCTGAATCATTTGTTTCAATCTTTTATTTGCTGCAACCCCTCCAGTTAAAAGGACATGTGTCTTTTCAGTATGTGCTAATGCGCGTTCTGTAACCTCTGTTAACATCGAAAATGCAATTTCTTGAAGGCTAAAACACATATCTTCTAATCGATTTCCTTCTTTGAATTTATTAATACTCGCTGTTAATAGTCCTGAATAAGATAAATCCATTCCTTTTACAATGTAGGGTAAGTCTAGGAGGTTCTTTCCCTCTTTTGCTAATTTTTCAATTTTTGGTCCACCAGGGTGTGAGAGTCCAACCTCTCTTCCAAAGACATCTAATAAATTTCCAATCGAAATGTCTAAAGTTTCCCCAAATACTCGATAGTAATCCTGATCATATGCACAAATAAGGGTATTTCCTCCTGAAACATATAGTGTTAGAGCATCGGCTAGTTCAAGATTGAATAGAAAGCGTCCAATTTCAACATGAGCAATACAATGATTTGCTCCATATATTGGAATATTCAATCGTTGTGAGAGGAAACGACCAATGATTGCCCCAATCCGAAGACACGGCCCGAGACCCGGTCCTTGAGAAAAAGCTATGATGTCAATATCCTGAACTTTTAGATCAGCTGCATCTAAAGCTTCTTTAAAGACGATTTCAGCATATTTTACATGATGTTCCGCAGCTTCACGCGGGTGAATACCCCCCTTTGGGGGAATAAAGACCTTTTTTGTATTAGCCAAGACTGCATTTTCTGAAACAATTCCTACTCCAAAAGTATGAGCAGTCGATTCCATACCAAGGCAGATCAAATTTCTCTTTCCTCTTAAAAAGCAAAAGTTACAATTATATTTAAAAATAGAAAGTAATTAAGGTTTTTTTATGGCGAAATTCACGATTATTACTGCTAAAGATTGCCCTTTTTGCAAAAAGTTAAAGGACTGGCTTGCAGATAAGAACGTAGATTGGGAAGAAATTGACTATTTAAGTGACGAATTGGAAAAGGTCATCCAAAAAGATGAGAGCTTCACAGCGCGTTATTGTGATATGAGTGCGTGTGTAGATACTACTCCAATTATTATCAAAGGTGATAAGGAATACATCCACGGAGAAATTTGGGACCTACAGACTGGGAATCTCAGAGAAGATAAAGCAAAAAGGATATTTGGAATAGCCTGAAAATTCCATATTTTTTTTATTATTGATTTTATTTTTCTGAAAGAAAAGTAAGTGTGAAAAGGATTATCTGCTCGGTCTTTTTCTCTTTCCTTTTGCATCTGCCTTTTTAGCAGATTTCTTCGCCGTTGCACTACCTTTAGCTTTCTTAGATCCTTTTTTCTTGAATTCCGTGTAACCACAATGTCCGCACGTAATTCGGTCATAATTTTGGGCCATGAAGAATCCAGGTCCGCATCTTGGACAAAACGGATTTAACCGTACAATGGTCCCCTCATCCGAAATTTTATAATATTTATGGATACTCATACAGAACACCTATTTTATTCATTTTTCGCTTCTTTTTTTGCTTGATTTCGTTTTCTCATATATTCAGGCTCAATTTCTTGTACCTTTTCGGGGGAATCATAAATCTTGGCATAGCCGATTGTAAATTCATGTCCGAACTTCGGGGTTAATTTATGGATAATAATCCTCGTTTGATCCACATTAAATTGGGCTGCAAGTTTGCTCGATACTTCAGCTCTTGTGGGTGTGGACATTTTTTGATGAATTAGCTTGAAATCGACCTGTTTACGAAATAGTAATGGATTTTCTAATTCATTTGTGATGATTAGTTTTAGTGACATCTTTCTTTCACGTTTATCTCTTCAGATTCATTAAATGTAATTGATTTTTAAATTTTATTTATAATTATGATCATCCTTATTTAAGGTGAGAATAACTGGTAAGCAGTGGCTTTTTAGCAAAACTTCCACATAACCTCTTTTTAAACTTACATTTATAAATCTGATCATCCACCACCAGTTACTCAGTACGGAGCCAGCCGGTCTCCGGACGAATTGATTTCACTGTAATTTTTTCTACCAATGCAGTTGGGTATTTCGGGATTATTTCTTCAATATATTTTTTACAATATTTTGAAATTCTCTACTTATAAACCAATGAGAACGTATTGCATGCATAACATTATTTCGTAACTTCCAAGCAAGCACGAAACTACACTGAATGGGATCTGTAATCCAATAACGCCCTCTTAAAATATCTAAAACTGTGGATTGAATATTAGCTTGATTAAAATTATTATTAATTCGACTTCTATCTGTTTCTGAAAGTACCTGCCAACTAGTGTTGTATAAACCATTCTTTAATTCAATATGAATTTGCCAAAATCCTCTAAGATTATTATTGAGTTTTAGAATACAGATAGATTCTACGAGTAGACATATTTGACCAACCATAGATGCAAGTAAGATCTGACCTAAATATGAATGATAGAGTGGTTTTGGTTGATCCCAAATTCTGAGTAAATTCATTATAATATGACTAAAGAAGATAATATGCTCAAGCCAGTGGAATGCAAGATTATTGTCGGCAATTGTTGATGGTAAATTTAGGAATCTATTATGAATATGCTGAAATTCAGTCTCATTCGCTAAAAGTTCTCGAATTACGAATTTTTTTAATTCAAGGGTCATAGGATTAGGGCCACTTAAATTGAGATGGTTATAAGCAAGCCCGAGTGGGAATCGATCAGCACCATAATGTTTCATATCATCTTCTACAAACGCTTTATTGACCATTAACAATCCGAATTCTAAGGGATCAATTGTTTTGCGTTTCAACATATATAATGCTGAATCATGGAGAATTACTCCTTTATGAAGATGTATGTTACTATCACGTTCGATATCAAAAAGGAGAATAACTAAATCTATTAAATTTTGGATAAGATCTGGGGTAATTCTAACGATAGGTCCCTCGGGAGTCTGTGAAATATGATTAATAAGCACTTGATTCATTAGTTTGCCAATTGTTAGATTATCAACACCACCAAAATCATAACCTACATTTATTTTGTTGGATAGATCAGATTCATACTGGCTAACCTGTTCTCTATCTGGATGTGGGTGCGTGTTAAAGATAGCTCGGATACTTCCTTCAATAT
>JAEOSY010000071.1 GCA_016840125.1 Candidatus Helarchaeota archaeon
ATGTCTTAAAAAAATCCTTTTGGTCCTCTCCAGACCACAACTCCCGAATTTTGGGGAAGCAACGAACCATGAGGGGGAGTGCCTTCGCGAGGGCTACTTCAAAAATCTCAAGGATTGCAGCTCTTAGGGGCGTATTTTCAGTGTATTCATAATGACTTAATCGGGTAGTGAGAGAAGAGGTTATCTGATCGATTAATCCCTGATCGAAGTGTTCAGGATACTTCTGAAGGTAAAACTTTAGATCGTTACGGGCGGCTATTTTTAAATTGCTGAAACCCGAAAGGAGCGGAATATATCGTTTAATGGTGTTTGGGGTTTTGAATTCTGGTTCTTTTAAAAAAATCTGGTATGCCCCAAGAGCGGCTTCCTTAACGGTATGTTCTTTTCCATGTTCAAACAATTCACTAATTTTGAGGATAGCTTCCTCGGTCTTAAGCCCAGGAGTCTCTCGAAGAAGTTTGCAGTAGGTTTCAAGCGCGAGTAATTGCGGATTTAATTCATTTTTTCGATAGTTCACCGATACTTGAGATGCAAAGGCAATCGTATAGTTATCCACGGTCATTTTATTTACGAGTTCAGGGTATGTCGTAAGAAATTTTGTGTAAAGCTTAACAGCCATCGTTAAGAGTGTCGCATCCCAGGTCTTGAATACAACGGCAATTCGCTTTATTGTCTCTTGATTAATCAGCTGGGGCATCTCGTCCAGGCACATTTTGTATGTCTGAATCGCAACCTTCTTAACCTCATTACTTCCATCCTGAAATGCATCAGCAACTTTTTCGAGTCGCGCCCGTGTGATAAATTCAGGTTTCTCTTGAAGAATTTGTGCATAGGACTCAAGAGCTTGCTTCCGTACATCCTCCCTTAGCTGTGTGTGAAGAAACACGTTTGCACAGAGTTCTAAAATATTCTTCGCAGTGGTAAAGTTTTGGACGAGTTCGAGATGGATTTTATAGGCAGCTAAAGCAAGGCTAATACTTTTCCATTCGACATTAGACAAATGCTCCATGATGAGGGAACAAATCGGATCATGCAACCGAGAAATTTTTTTTAATATCCATCTATAAATGTCCCATGTGGTTTTCTCAACGTCGCATTTATGAGAGTGATGCTGCTTCAAGATATCGAAAATTTTCTGGACATGGCCAAAATCAACAAACTCAGGTGTATTTAACACAACTACTTCCAAAAATTGTAGTGCTTCAAACCCTAGATCAGAAGGCGAGGTGATTTTAGATAGCAGATTAGAAATTTCTTTTAGCCCCTTTGGGGTGATATGCGCAGGCATCGATTTAAAAAATTCTACCGCTTTTCGTTTTAAGTTTTCTTCTTTTCCAGTGAGTAAGTCTGCAATTTTATTTACCACTTCTTCGTCAATCCATTGCGGTCTCAACTGTATTCCTTTTTGATATGTAGATAATGCAGCTAGACGTATGGTTTCGGTCTCTTCCGAACTCATAAGCACGTCACTAATCTTCTTCAACATTGTTGAGGTAAATAACTTTGGTATTTGGGAGATTAAATTTTGATAAAGCGTTAGTGCTATGATCCGGATGTACTGACTTTCATTTCTACTTGATACTAGTTCACAGATCCTGCTTAGCCCAATCTGGTTGAGGTACTTTGGTGTTTTATTACTAACAACTTCATAAAGCTCTAGTGCTGCTACCTTGAGGGTGTGTCTTTTTGCCAGAAAAAGATCGGAAATTTTTTCCACGTCTTTTTCGGTTATCAAATCAGGCTCCCAATCGATAGTTTTCTTTAATAGATCTAACGCAATCTCACTTAATTCACCGTCTATTAGCTCTATCAATTTCGAGGAGAATAGCCGTTTAAGTTCAGCTGTTGCTTCCGAAAAGATCTCGGAGAGATTTTCCGCGTTAAAGAAAATAAGATCATCTATGACGAGAACTAGTTCTTGGAATAGAAAGTTCAAATGCTTTTCTCGTGCTCTGAAGCTGTATGATTTGATCTTATCAATTTTTGCTATTAATTTTCCTCTATAATTAAAAAGCAAATCCCTATAACGGTTGAACCAACGCTCTTCTTTGTATGTGGCCTTGGAATGACTGCAAATGTGATCGGCAAGGGAGATTCGTTTTCGCACTAGAAGGTCTAACGGTTGATAGGAACGAGTCAGGTTCATTGCAGAACAAAGGTCCTCGATCCTGTCGCGAATTTCTTCTCGAGGTACTCCATTCTCAATCAGAGAAATTATAGACAATTGAAGTTCTTGCCAATATTCCCCTTCATGATACACCTTCGCCTCTTCAAGAGCCCAAATTACTCTGAATAAATCCACCCTCGTGGCATCTTTATCATTATGATAATTTGCGTCTTCCCAATATTCATAATGATTTCTGAATTCTTCAGGATAAACGCCCCGCGTTTTTAGGATTTTAAGGAGATACGGAATCAGATTAATTTCTTGTTTTTTCAATACATTTATAGGTGCTTCATATTGCTCAAACTGCGCCATATAGGCGCATAAGTCCCCCACAATAGCAAACTTCTCCGACTCATCCAGCTGCTGAGGGTGGGTAATGAACTCTTTGATTTGTGAGATTAAATTAGTCCAATATTCCGTTACAAACTGTGGAGTTCTTCGTTGAATTTCAGTAAAAACATATTTATTACGATCTCTCCACACATACGGGAGAATGTTCAGGTTCTTCTGGCAAAAAACCGCCAAGGGTTCGTAATTCTTCCAAGACATGTAAGTGCAGAGTTTTCTAACGAGAAAACTGATCTTAATTTCATTATGTGGATTGGATTCCGTCATGAGTTCCACTATTTGATTAGTCAAATTTTGCCAGTACCGCTCCAAAGTTTGTGGAATTCGTTCCCTGATCTCGCTGAAAACGTTCTCCGCCGCGTTGTATATAATATAACCACCGAAATTTGAGAGGACATAATGGGTAATATTTACATCCTTTTCAGCGAAACATTCCAGCGGCTTATACTCCTTGTTAATATCCATGTAATAACAAAAGTCTCGTACAATTGACTTTAATTCTTCTTCATTAGAAACTTCTGAGTCTGAAGCGAGTTGCTCAATTTTCAGTATCAAACCGCGCCAATATTCCTCGGCCATCTTGGGAACTCTCTCGTGCGCTTCCCGAATTATCCTTTCCGTAACATGCCTTACCTTGTAATTATCCTGAAGTAGTAGAAATAAGTAGGGGAAAATATTGATGCTGCGCTGGGTCAGCTCCTCAAGCGGTTTATAGTATTTATAATCATCCATATATTTACATAAGTTTTCCACAATGAGCTTTGTGCGAATTTCATTCATTGGGTGCACCTCTAAACTCAGTTTCTGGATTTCAGAGATGTAGCCTAGCCAATACTCTTTGACGTACTGTGGGACTCTTTTATGTGCCTCTTTAAAAACTAGGTTTGCCTGTGAGACTACATTTTTTACATTATCCTTAGCGTTTAGTAAAATAAACGGGAGAATATTAATATTCATGCGCGCTAATTCTTCAAGGGGCTGGTAGTTTTGATGACTTGCCATATATGCACAAAAATCTTTTACGGCAGACTTCATCTTAATATCATCTATTTTTTCTGGAGCGCTAAGCAGGAGTTCAACCCTATCCAAATATTCCTGCCAGTATGGTCGAGCGTATTGTGGAATATATTTATGTGCCATTCTGAATGCGTTGCTCGCTTCATACCTCGCTTCTTCCTCAGGATCTTTGAGAATTTTTTCGATTAGTGGAAGAAGATTTATATCCTTTTTCGCTAACTCTTCGACCGCCTGATAATTATTGAAACTTGACATATAAGAGCATAGATTTTTCACAAACATTAAGAGTTGCTTTTCACTCACGTGCTCAGGCTCAAAATAGCATCGTTCAATCCATTTTACCATTCTTTGCCAATAATCCTCTTCTGCCTGGGGGATCATCCAAGTGGGATCACTCTTAAAGGAATAAGATATTTTACCCAGCATTTGGTTTACTATTCTCCCAGAGAAAACTTCAACTCCTTCCCAGCCATCCAGTTCAAAATCACTGTTGAACTCAGGATTTTGCTTTCTAAGGTAATCATCAATATTCCAAAAGGTAGTGATAAATTTTTGATACGCTGTAAGCTTTTTGACTTTCTGTGTTCCAACCGTCACTGCCTTTACAGGATCTATTTGAATTCCCGTATGGACGACGCATAAATCCACAAGAACTTTTGCGCTATAACGATCCCTTACCTTGCGTAAAATAACGGGGGAAACGGCTAGTCCATTATCAGTCTTCGTTAAACCCATCCTATACTCTAAATCATTACCTCGTCGATTCTTTCCAGAGAAGAAGCTCGGGGTAAGAACCATAGGACCCTCTAGATCCTGAACCGAATAAATCTTCCCCCCAAACCGAAGCTTACTATTGTAGGCGGTCGCCCAGTTTCCGCGCTCTACCTCATACCCGGAAACCACGGTAATTTCATGTATATTTCCATTTGTAACTGTCCTCTCCTTGATTGTGGATCCTATTGTTTGAAGATATTTATTGACTACATCAGAATGCACAAATTCCTCAAAGGATCCATCCAATTCTTCTAGAAATTGATCATAAAGCGCCATAGATACCCCCCTAAAGTGATGGGAGTTCTTCTTCGCTTAATTCCCAGCAGCGAGAAGCTTCCTCCACACGAGACCCCACGATTTTTAAGATAGAATTGCCTTTTTTTAGTTTCTCCAAGGCGGAATCTGCGTACTTTTTGGCGCGCCCTATCCGCGACCCGGATTTCGAGAAGGAATGCCCGCAAACATCCAGTAACAAGTACGTGCCCTCGTCTAGCTTTGCGACCTCTTCCTTATTCAGTTTGTCTCTCACAAATGGATTCTGGCCTAAAACTACACCAGAAATAATAGTACAATCCTTTGAAAAGTTCCCCATGGGGAAGTGAAGGTCGTTTGTGTTAATTGGATTTTCTATTAGAACATAATAATGGACCAAAATGCGCCCCTTCCGCCATTTCGGGATATCCGGACCGGATTCATCCCATTCGGAACCGTCACACTCACTGTACCCACGAATGATTTCTACTGAGCGATACTTAATGAATAGTTCCTTTAATTCGAGTTCCGCGATGTATTCCATTGTCCCTCTGCAATTACATTCAAAAGTGTCCATGCCGCTCTGAATTGACACTATCGTATATTCCCCGGTTCGCCATTTATCTTTTGCATTCGCACTTATTTTTCTATCTATGCAATTGTAATATTCATCGCAATCAGTGCATACAACACGAAACCCGCAATCGTCACTATACTCCTGTAATTCACAATCGTCACGATTCCAACAGAGCTCGCAATGGCTCGTGTTTCCCTTCCTGAGATGAACGCAACCAATCTCTGCTTTCCCCATTCCACCAGATGGTGGAGTGCATTCTTCCCGATTATTACATGTGTCACAGTCTTCCGTTCCCTCGTCAGATACACCACCGTACGTCCGCGTGAGAGACCCCTTAATCAATACGTGATAGTTTACGGAGATTGGATTCGAATGGTTCGTAGCAAAACCCGGTTCAATATTGTAAATGCGCATTTAGAGCATTAACCCCCACTACAAGGTGTGTATACTTGTAATAAAAATAATCCTTTTTAATCTCAAAGGTTTTCGTGCTAGCTGAATTCATGAAGTGCGTTACTCCAGACTCTTGGATCAATAGAGGATCCTATCTTCGATTCACTGGATGAGACGAGATTCAATTGATTTTAGGTTTTAATAACGGGCGAAAGTTTTTTTGATCTAATTGAGAATCCCTACGCGATCCTCATTGTGCGTATCAATCACCATAACACCTGCACTGTGCCCCACGCCCGGGCGAATAAGCGCAATGAATTCCTTGAGGGAGCTCCGACCGGACCCGATGGCGTGCAGAATCTCACGTTCTTGGGGAGTCAGGGATAATTCTGGGCGGAGTAGGATGGGAATTTCGAAAAAATTATCAATGCCAATCTCATGATCCTCCTCATCAAAGCGCGGGTTGGCACTCACGATCCGGAGGTTGAGGAGGCAGGCGAGGGTATAGACAATTACGGAGAAGATTCACAGGAACCCTGAGGTACCCGAGGACTTCCACCACCTCATGGTCGCCATGCCCCCGAACGCCTTCTAGTTCCGGCAGGGGATCAAGCGGCTGCTGCGCCAGATGGACATTTTCATCTATAATAAAAACTTAATTTCGTATTATTAAGAATTTGGGAACTAAATGCTCCAACTCAGAAGGACTTCTTAACTGTTATCAAACTGGTCTATGTATGATAATGATAATCTTTTCCTTTGATTCGGTTCCACTTTTCCTTTACACATGAACAAAGTCCTGATCCTTGACAAGTACTGCAGATCTCAACGGGCGGGTAACCCCTTCGATTCATTCCCCATCCCTGACAAGCTTTACAATATCCATAACCTCCACATAGTTTACATACTGGATCAGCATTTACAACCTTTGTCCGTTCTTTCTTTGGATCCTTCTCTTCTTTCTCGAGCGAAACTTTCTCTTCATCTCGGTTTCTAGGTTTGAGATAGTTCGTAAATTCTTCGACAGTATCAGTTTGTAAATCATTGTTATAACTGAGATCAACAGCTTTTAACTTTGGGAGTGAATAGAGTGGTTCAATATCTGAAATTTCATTGCTACTTAATGAAAGATATTCCAAATTCGATAATTTTTCTATTCCTTCAACGCTTCTGAGCTTATTTGACGATAAATCTAATTCTTGGAGTGATTTTAATCCAATTATATGATTAATATTCTCCATACCATTACGCGCAAGTTTTAATCTTCTAAGAGATGGTAAGTCATCAAATTCAAGTGG
>JAEOSY010000635.1 GCA_016840125.1 Candidatus Helarchaeota archaeon
TATATAAACGAATTGGAATAGATCTTGTTCCCTCGCCTATAGCCTTATTTCCCAAATTATTCGATAAAAATGGTTTTGTAGATGAATATGGAAGAATTAATCATTTTAAAATAAATCCCGCTGATAACATGGATATTGTCTATTATATGGGAGGAGCAATAAAAAATATTGAAGATTTTGAAAATTTTCCACCTTTAGATCCAGATGATCCAAGAAGGGAAGAAATTCAAAAGGAAAATAAACGT
The DNA here is from genome assembly GCA_016840125.1 of Candidatus Helarchaeota archaeon. The sequence goes on from JAEOSY010000635.1 coordinate 246, forward strand.
CTTGAAGAAAAACTTGCTGGAGAAGTACACATCGCACCGATGATTTTTGGTATGATGGAAATGACATGGGAAGCCTTTGGTTTAGAAAGTTTTAGTCGTTTGCTGGCTCAAAGAGAAAATGTGAAGAAAGTTTTTGATAACCGAGGTAAATTTACTGTAGAGTTAGTTAAAAGATTAATTGAATGGGGAGAGAACGGAGTAATTATTATGTGTGACGACTATGGATATAAAGGAGGACCATTCATGAGCCCTATAAATTATCGGAAATATGTGTTTCCTTGGCTGAAGCGCGCATGCGATAGTGCTCATAAAGGGGGCTTAAAATTCATATTGCACAGCTGTGGCGATATTGAAAAAGTTTTTGAAGATATAATCAAATGCGGTGTTGACGCGGTTCATCCAATGGAACCTACGACAGCAAATCCGGAATATGATATTTTTAAGCTAAATGAAAAATATGGAGATAAAATCACTTTTGTAGGAAATGTCTCACCTCAAGATCTTTCAGATAAGAATCCTGAAATAATAAGAGAGTATACAAAAAGATTACTTAAGGAAGTTGCGCCTGGAGGAGGCTTAATTCTAAGCTCTGGACATAGTATAAATCCAGCAATTAAATTGGAGAACTTTCTTGCGATGAGAGAAACTTTGAGCAAATATGGTAAATATCCGATTCAAATAAACTAATAGAAAGGTTTTCACAAAATTTTAAAAATTTATATAGTAGAGATACTAATTTAGATATAAAATTTAAAATCAAATTTTCTTATTTTTAAAAAAATTTGAAGTAAAATTTCTTAAATTTTAGATTTCAAAAGTGAAATCATATGACTGAATTGCAGATAAGTGAAGAGAAAGCATGGTTTAGAAAATGGTGGCCAAAAAATACACCTCACAATTATGATTTTGAAGTAATTTCTGCGGGAGAATTCTTCGAACGACAACGTAAGAAGCATAGTGATAGAGCTATGATGTGGTTCTTATATTCTTGGATGACTTATGAAGAAGCCGGAAAAATGATAGATTCTTTTGGAACTGCACTTCATAACTTAGGCGTGAAAAAAGGGGAGACAATTGCTCTTCTCATGCCTAATTGTTCTCAATATATTATTGCTTTTTATGCTGCGCTAAAAATTGGTGCTATTGTAACAGGAATTAATCCTACTTATAAACCGTTGGAGGTTTTACATCATCTAGAAATTACAAAAGCCAAGTACTTAATTATAATGGATTTCTTATACAGTGAATTAATTAAACCTATACTCAACAAAATTAATCTTGAATTCGTTGTTTCTTCAAACCTAGCTAATCTAGCATCTGGACTTCCGGGATTTAAAAAAATTATGGGCAAAATTATCGGAAGAATTCCCGGAGGCAAAGTAGATTATACTCGAACATATAAATTTCTAGATCTCTTAAAAACAGAACCAAAGCTTCCTGATATTACAATTGATCCCATGAACGATACAGCGACTTATATTATGACGGGTGGAACAACGGGAATTCCTAAAGCTACAATATTAACCCATTTTAATATTGTCACAAATGCGATGCAATGTATGCTCTGGTTTGGTGGTGAAGATCCTGGAGTCGGGGATATTGTAGCGCTCCCTCTCTTTCATTCTTTCGGAATGACCGCATGCATGAATACCTGCATTGCTTTAGGAGGATTCATGATGATATTTCCAAGACCTCCCGAAACTGGAGAATTTCTTAAAGAACTCCATGAAATTAATGCTCCAAATGGACTTATTTATGCTGGAGCTGAAATCCTATTTAAAAGAATTGCTGAATATAAAAATCTAAGGGCATTTAAAGGATTATTTGGAAAATTTAAACTATGTATTTCGGGTGCGGGACCTTTACATAAACCTGTTCGAGATGCCTTTGTTGAGAAAACAGGGGGGAGATTGGTTGAGGGATACGGTTTGAGCGAAGCTTCACCAGTCGTAAGTGCTGGTAATTTGTTCGAGGAGAGTCCAATTGGAGTAATAGGATTGCCTTTACCTGGTACTGATTGGGGTATTTGGCCTGCAGATGCAAACACTCTTGATGATGGTCCTATAGCTATTGGATTGCCTGGTTCGAATTATGGAGAGCAAAATAGCGGTGAACTTTGTGTGTGTGGCCCTCAGGTCATGAGAGGGTATTTAGATCAACCAGAAGAAACTAAGCAAACTCTTCAAGAATGGGGTGGTCGAATTTGGCTTCGAACAGGCGATATCGGTTTCATGAATCCAGATGGAACTGTTGTTCTTAGAGATCGTAAAAAACAATTAATAAAAGTTGCGGGTCATTCGGTTTTCCCAACCGAAGTAGAAACAATGATTATGAAGCATAAAAAAGTAAGCGAGGTTGCCATTGCTGGGTTACCCGATCCAGAGGGTAAAGTTGGAGAGATCGCAAAAGCATGGGTTGCGATAAAGCCCGAATATGTTGGAACCATAACCGAAGATGAATTAAAGACATGGATGCAAGAATATATGACTAATTGGAAAGTCCCTAAATTAGTAGAATTTATTGATGAAGTTCCTAAAAATATTATGGGAAAAGTTCAA